>JADFZD010000197.1 GCA_015232705.1 Magnetococcales bacterium
GATATCCGCCGCTTTGGTGCGTGCCAGCGCAGAGGCGAATGACCAGGCTCCCAAATTCAACAGCATTCCCAAAGAGTTCCAAAAGGTCATCACCGTGCAGATGAAGATTCATGAACAAAAAAAACGCACGCTCAATGATGAGCTTGGTGTGCTGAATGACAGTCTGCGGCTGGCTCAAGAGGAGTTGCGCATGCATGAAGCACTGCTCCGAACCGGGGATATCAGCCGACTGGAGGTCATGAATGCACGTCGAAAGGTGAACGATCTGCAAGGAAAAATCCATGCGGAACGGAACAAGTACCGGCAGGAAGCCAGACAGGAGGTTGCAAAATTGGAGGAGGAACTCTCCATGAGCAACTACAAACTGGAAGAGAAGAGAGATGTCCTCGAACACACCGTCCTGAAGGCCCCGGTGGCGGGAGTTGTGAAATATCTGAAAATTACCACCATTGGAGGCGTTTTGCGTTCTGGTGATGAGTTGATGCAGATCTCCCCGAGCGAAGACGACATGATCGTGGAGATCAAGGTCAATCCAGTGGACATCGGACAGTTGAAACCCGGATTGCCTGCCACCATCAAGCTTGATGCATTTGACTACTCCATTTTTGGCGCCTTGCAAGGTTTGCTGAGTTATATCAGTTCAGACACATTGACCGAGCAGGATGGCGGCGGACAGATCCGCATGTTCTATCGGGCATCGGTCCGCATCCAACCCCAGGATCCCCAATCAAAACTGGCCCATGTTCCCCTCAAGCCGGGCATGACGGCCACTGTGGATATCCGCACGGACAGACGATCGGTATTGCAGTATCTGGCAAAACCAATATTCAAAGCTTTCAGTGGCGCCATGATTGAGCGCTGAATGATCCATTGGAGGAAATACCATGAACGGAAATACATCCCCTCTGATTTTCCTGTACAATGGGAAAGATTACATTCCCGTCAGGGCTGGTTTCAAGAATCACCATAAGGCAAAGGCCGGAGAACAGTACCGCATTGTCACGCGCATCGATGGCAAGGAGAGCCTGTTGGATGATGTCGTGGCCAGGAGGTCTGGAGAAGACTTGCATATCAGTCATGACGACGGAACGGAAGTGATTGTTGAGGCATACTACAGCGAGTGCGAAACCGTGCTCTGCGGTTTCATACTGCCGGGTGATCAGAACAGCCAGTATGAAATCAACAATGCAAGCCCACAGGGCGAGACCCTTGCAGATGGTTCATCTGTCCTTTACATGCATGGTCATCCAGATGCCTTGATGAATCTGGTACAGAACAACGCTTACCTGCAATCCGGATTGACCGAGTCGCAAACCCATGAAGTCACCTATATTCCGGAATCATCCTCACGTGGACTGCTCCTGCCGGTGGGCGCTCTGGGGGCCGGAGGGGTGGCATTGGGTGCTTCGGGCGGCAGTTCGGTCCTGGCTCCGGTTGTCGCACCCAGCAATGTGATTGTGGTCCATGTGGTAGGCGGCCCGGTCGTTCCGACCCACGGGCTGGCAGTCAACATCTTCAAGGCAGATGGAGAGACTCTGCTGGCAACGGGTCACCTGGATGCTTCCGGGAATATCACCTTTGATTCTGGAGATTATGTCGGGGTTGTCATTGCCAGATTGGCCAATCTGGATTCCGAGCCGGACTACATGGACGAAGCCACGGCCCAGGCGATTGACCTGAATGCAAAACTGATGGTTTCCGCAATGGCCAAACCTGGAACCACAACGCTGAACATGAACCTGCTGACCACCATCGCGGCAATCAAGGCGGGTGCGGTTTATAACGGACCCATGGCATCCGAGATCACGGAACCTGTGGTGCAACAGGCCAATGATGCCGTAGCCCAACTGTTCGGTCTGGATGATCTGGTCTCCTCTCCCATTGTGACCACAGTGGACACGCGTGGTGACAAGAACAGCGATTACACGCCAGAAGAGCTCGATAACGCGGAAAAATATGGAGCAATCCTGGCCGCGCTGTCTGGCATGGATGCGGTCTCGGGAGGCAATCCTCAGTCCACCATCGAATTCTTTGTCAGTGAGGTGACCATCACCCAATCCACGGTGGAAATGAGTCAAACCGCGCTGAACAAGTTGATTGAGGGTGCTTATGCCGCCACGACCACATCCCCTGGGGAAGGTGTGACCAGCCTGACGGGCGTGATTTCGGAGTTGCTCACCAAGACCAGCCTGGTGGTTTCCATTGGCGTGGTCGCACAGGACAATGTCATCGATATCACGGAACAACACACCACGATTACCGGAACAACAGTTGAAAATGCGCAGGTCCACTTGCAGATGGGAGGTGTCGAACGTTCCGCCACAGTCACCGGCGCCACCTGGAGTTATACATTATCAGATAATGATATCGAAAACATGGGACAGGGTGGAGAAACCATTACCGTGACCGCCACGTTGGCGGATCAAGGCAGTGAGCAGGCCACCCGCAGCATTGTGATCGATACGGCTGCACCGACTATTCAGGAAATCCGGATCCTTTCTGCTACTGGAATCCAGAACCAAACACTCAATGCCGGTGATGTCGTGACGCTTCTGGTCACGATGAACGAACCAACCACGGTATCCGGCACCCCTTCACTTGCGATCACGATTGGCGAACAACAGGTCATCGCAGACTACCAGACTGGCAGTGGAACCATCCTGCTGACCTTCTCCTGTACGATTCAGAACGGTCAAAACGATCTCAACGGCATTGGTCTGGCCGCGAATGCGTTGCTTTTGAACGGAGGTTCCCTGATCGATGGCGTTGGCAATCCGGCAATCTTGAGCCATGAGGGGGTTGCCGACAACGCGAACTATCGTGTGGATACCCGTTCTCCGACGCTTCAGATTCACAGCGATCACTCCGTCGTGCGAAGCGGTGAGGTTGCCACCATGACGTTCACCTTCAGCGAGGATCCTGGGGCGAGTTTTACGGACAGCGACATTGTGACCACGGGTGGAACGTTGGGTCCGATCACAGGAACCGGTCTGACCCGGACAGCGACCTTCACCCCCATGTCCAATGTGACTTCGGGTACGGCCAGCATTACCGTGGCAGGCAACCGCTACACCGATGCAGCAGGCAATCCGGGTGGAGAGGGGGTGACACCCATCCTTGCCATTCAGACCGGTCAGAACCAGACCGATACCGAGGCCCCCACGCTTTCGATCACCAGCAACGTCTCAACCCTCAAGGCGGGCGAGACGGCGACCATCA
>JADFZD010000198.1 GCA_015232705.1 Magnetococcales bacterium
CCAGCCACTGACATGTCCATTGATCTGACCAGCCCTTATCCCCAACCCGGCCAGGTGTTGCTGGTTGGTGCCGGTCCGGGAGATCCGGACCTGCTCACCATCGCCGCCTTGAAGGCGCTGCACAACGCCGACGTGGTGGTGCACGACGCCTTGGTCTCTCCGGAGATCATGGCCCTGATTCCCGACTCCTGCGAACGGATTCACGCCGGCAAACGCGGCGGGTCGCCCTCGTCGAGCCAGAAGGATATCACCGAAACCCTGGTGCGTCTGGCCAAGGAGGGGCGGCGCGTGGTGCGACTGAAGGGCGGAGATCCCTTTGTTTTCGGGCGCGGCGGCGAGGAGGCGGAACGCCTGGCGGCGGAAGGGATCCCTTTCCGCATCGTGCCGGGTCTGACCTCTGGCATTGCCGGTCCGGCTTATGCCGGCATTCCGATCACCCACCGGGATGTCAATGCCAACGTTGCCTTTCTTACAGGCCACGAATCGGCGGAAAATCCCTCCTTCATGGAAGGTTCCCCATCGTCGCGCATTCATTGGGAGTCGGTAGCTCAGGCCTTCCCGGTGCTGGTACTCTACATGGCCATACAGAATCTTTCGGCGGTGGTGGAACGGCTGATCGTGGCGGGGCGATCGACCGATACTCCGGTGGCGGTCATCCGCTGGGCGACCACCTCCGAACAGCAGACCCTGGTGACCACGCTTGGTCGGCTTGAAATGGACGTGGATATCCTGGATCTGCAACCGCCGGCAGTGGTCGTTATTGGCGATGTGGTGCGCTATCGGGAACGCCTGCGCTGGTTTGAGGACGAGACTCTGGTGGTGCCATCGTGAGAGGATCCTGATGGCTCAACCGAGAGGAAAGGATCCCCTTTTGCCCGTCATTCCCGCGTAAACGGAAAGAGAGGGTTTTGATGAAGCTACTTTGGGCTGAGGTCCCAACAGGACGACGCCCTTGTCAAATCAACATGGTTGACCCACGAGTGTGATGCCTTTTGAGGGTGCCTTGGCGTGAGTAAGATGACTGTTGTGGCGTAGTTGTGGGGTACAGGCTGGCCCAGGGGATGTGGCGTTCGAGAGTCGATTCAAGGTTTAGAAAAACAGGGGTTCGCAGCCGCTCGCGATGAAATCGCGTTGATATCGGCAGAAAATTCAATAAGGAGAGAGAGGCATGACGCGTCAGGATCGACGTCAGGTCGGCATTTGGTTGTTCATCTGTTGTGCGCTGGTCTACGCCATGCTGGCGTTGGGCGGCATCACGCGACTGACCGGTTCGGGGCTCTCGATGGTGGAGTGGCAGCCGTTGATCGGTGTGTTGCCCCCCATGGATCAGAATGCCTGGCAGGAACTGTTTGCCAAATATCAGCTCACGCCGGAGTTTCGTCATGTCAACCACGACATGGATCTGGAGGGGTTCAAGGGGATCTTCTGGCTGGAGTATTTTCACCGTCTGCTCGGTCGCTCGGTGGGTGTGGTTTTTTTTGTGCCGTTTGCCTGGTTCTACTGGAAGGGCAAACTGGATCGTCCGATGATGGTTCGTCTGGGTGCGATCCTTTTTGTCGGCAGCATGCAGGGTGTGATGGGTTGGTTGATGGTCAAGAGCGGTCTGATCAACGATCCGCACGTCAGTCCATACCGTTTGACCGCCCATTTGGCCTTGGCGTTTATCGTTTACGGTTGGATGTTCTGGACCGCTTTGGAGTTGGTCGTCGGGGTTGAGGGGTTGCCGACCGGACGCCCGCCGCAATGGCTCAAGAGTCTGTCATGGCTGGTACTGACGCTGATTTCGATCACGGTGATGAGCGGTGGTCTGGTGGCTGGAGCCAAGGCCGGCTATGGCTACAACACCTTTCCGACGATGCATGGCCAGTGGTTTCCGGACGCCTATTGGGATTTGCAACCCGCCTGGTTGAATCCGTTCGAAAATCCGGTTGCCATCCAGTGGGATCATCGACTGCTTGCCACGATCACCTTCCTGATGGTGCTTGGTTATGGTCTGTTGGGGCGGCGCGCCGGCGCCCCGCGAAGGATCCACCTTACCTATCAGCATCTGATGACCGCCGTGGTGATCCAGGTGGCTCTGGGCATCGCGACCTTGATGCTGCATGTCCCGACCGGGTTGGCCTGGGCCCATCAGGTGTGGTCGATGATGTTGTTCACCTACGCACTGTTCATTCACTATTACATGCAGACAGGTCAATCGAGGGAGTCATGGAACTGATTTCAATTCTGCCCCATTTTCACGCCAGCTTGAATCTTGCTTCGGCGGTTCTGCTTTTTTCCGCCGCGCAGGCCATTCGGCGCGGGGATGCGGTGACCCATCGGCAGCGCATGGCGGGCGCCTTGATTGTTTCGGCGATCTTTCTGGCCTCCTATCTGACCTATCATGCTGTCGTGGGGAATGTGAAGTTTGCGGGCACCGGATGGGTGCGTCCGGTCTATTTCACCCTGCTGATTACCCACGTCGGTCTGGCTGTGGTTTCGCTGCCGATGATCTTCTTGACCGTGAGGCGCGCTCCGTGGCGGCTTGTCACCACGAGCAGCGAGGCACACCGGAGTATTGCCCGACTCACCTGGCCGATCTGGATGTATGTGTCGATCTCGGGACTGGTGGTCTACGCGATGGCGTTTCACATTTACCCGCCGCTCCCTTGATCCTGATGGGACAGCCATCGACCGCTCACCGGATTGGCGAGACATGATGATCCCTGATCTCGTCGGGGTGTATGGGTGCCTGCTGCTGTGATCACGCGATTCCCGGATGGTCGGCATCCCGGCTGAGGACACGGGAGTTCCGGGAGGATCGGCTGAGGTCACGGTGGGCAGGGATGATCGACGCGCGCGGCGATAGCATGGAGTTGCTTGGCAGGGGGGCATTCTATGGATCATGATCGTTTGCGTCAATTTCTGATTGCGGGATAGGTGTGCGCTGTTTACCCGTCGTTCCGGCGAGTGGACCCAAAAAAATAGCCGCCAGAGGCGGCTATTTTTTTGTCTCTTTTCTTACAACAGAATTTTCATCTGCTGCTGGATCTCCTCGGGGCGCTGCTGGATCTGTTCGATCGAATCGGCCAGACACAACTCGACCTCTGTCGGACCAATGGCCTGGATGAACAGCCGTTTGTCCTTGATCAGACCCGGACCAAAGGTGACACTCTTCTCAAGCAGTTCCTCGGAACCGCGCGGCAGATTGCCCATGCCG
>JADFZD010000199.1 GCA_015232705.1 Magnetococcales bacterium
GCCCTTCCCCTGCACAGGCCAGGAGAAGAGACGGTTGAACAGGGTCAACTCCCCTTGTCCCTGGATGAATCCATCCACCCGTTTTCCCGTCTGACTCCAGCCTCCCCTGGCGCGGATCGAGCCCAAAGTCGCCTCCCAGGGCTTGACCTCCAACCGGTTCGGATCCATTCGCACGCTCAACGGTTTTAATAGTTGGAGCGGCTCCTGGGCAATCTTGCCACTCAACTCCTGAACCTCCAGGGCGACCCCCTGGTCCGCACGGGTGAGCGTGGCCCGGGTGACAAAGGTGTGGGGCCAGTGAAACGTGCCTGTGCCCTGGGCGGTAAGAAATAGACGTTCCAGACTCCCCCTGGCCTCTCCCTGGAAGGTGGCCAGATGTCCAAACGGTCCCCGCAACTCCTTGCCGCTCAGTTGCAGCCGTCCCTGCGGGAGCAGATCCCGACCGGGTTCCAGCAGCAGGTCCACCAGGAGATGTCCGCTCAACTCCGGATGCAACCAGCTCCGGTAGCGACGCAACTCCTCGATTTCGCCCTTCAGCCGCCCGGTGATCCGCAACGGTTGCCACTCGCCGGTCAATGAGCCGCCCAGACGGGTGCCGGGAGCGCTCAGACGCAGATCGTCCAAACGGACCCGGTGGGGGGTCTCCAGACGGTAGCGGGTGTTCAGGTTCAAAGGGGTGTCGGACGGATGGACCACCGTCAGATCCAGGGTGCCGTGGGGATGATGCAAAGGATCGTTCAAAGCGCTGTTCAGAACCACCTTGGCAATAGGTTGGGCATCGACCAGCAGATCCTCGCCTTCGATCCGCCACACCAGACGCGGATCATCCCAGGAACCGGCAATCTGACCGGTGAATGTGGCACCTCCTGCAATCGGACGGGTGGCCAGCGTGCTCCATCTGGCCAACTCCGGAATGCGCCCGCTCACCTCTCCCAGGATCTGCCGGTCAGACCAGCGCAACTCACCAGAGCCCTGCCAGGCAATCGATGGACCGCTCATCTGCCAGGAGCGCACCGTCACACCCCGATCGCGTTGCAGCACACCCTGTACCGCACTGCTCCAGGGACCGTTCAGAACCGTCTGCCAGCCCTCCGGCAGCCCCTCCGGCTGGGCGGCAGAGAGCTTCACAGAGAGCGGGATGGCCCGGTCTGAACCCCAGTCCAGACCAGGCAGGGAGGCTGAAAGGGTCACATCCCGGACGCTCTGTCCTGCCCGGCTCAGCCTGGGGCTGTCCAGGGTCACCTGAATCCCGGGGCTGGACAAAAGGCCATGCACATCGGCCTGAATGCGCACGCTGCCCTCCGGCGGGGGGGTGCTCCAGGGGGCGACAAAAGGGGCGATGTCGGCAATCTCGGCCAGCAGGCGGCCCTGGAGCCGGGCGTTGCCCAACTCCAGATTCAGTTGGCCGCTGATCTTGAATCCATCCCCCTGGATCAACAGGGTCTCCAGGGAGAGTCGTTCTGTTCCCGGATCCAGGGTGGCTGCACTCTCCAGACTCAGGGAGGCCAGTCGGGGTTGCCAGTCGGATGGGAGGCGTTCGAGCAGGGCCGGATCCACGATCCACTGTCGAATGCGGGCCTGATCCAGAAGAATACGCATGGCAAAGGCTGCGGCAGGGCTGGAGCGCTCCTCTGGTGCGGCTGGCCTCTCCGGGTTGTCGTATTGAGGCAACCGATGCAGGCGCACCCGCTCGATCTGTACTGTCGGCAGCCGGATCACCCCTTGCAGCAGGTCAGACCAGGAAAGGGTGACACGGCTCTCTTCCAGGGTCAGCCAGCAGCCCTGCGAATCGAGCAGTTCCAGTTTCTCCAGGGTGAGATCATGGATCAGATCCCCCTGAAGTGTATGCAACCGGATCGACTCCAGAGCGGGTGTGGATTGCAGCCAGTCGAACAGAGCCCTCTGGACCGGTTCCAGTCTCAACGCACCCACGGCCCCTGCCATGATCCCGCAGCACAGAACCAGAATAATCGCCAGTCGCTTGAACATGCTGCCTCGTCAGAAGGCCTGTCCAATGCTCATGTAGAGCTGCCAGGCCGCATCAATGCCGTTGCGCCGTTCCAGGGGAGCGGCGATATCCAGGCGGAGCGGACCAATCGGGGTCTGATAGCGGAGGCCCGTTCCCACACCGGTCAGCAGATCGCCCAGACGGGTGGGCCAGGAGGAGTCAAAGGCGCGTCCGGTATCCAGAAATCCGACCATCCCGATCGATTCGGTCAGACGGTATCGTGCCTCGGCACCCAGGGCCAATACCGAAAGTCCGCCCAATGGTTTGCCTCCATTGTCCACCGGTCCGGCCATCTGTTGGGCATAGCCGCGCACCGAACTGCCCCCGCCCGCGTACAGACGGCTGTCCACCGGAATGGCGCCCTGTTTTGCACCCCAGGTGAGGTCCAACTCCCCCCGCGCTGCCAGTACCAGATCCGGATTGGCCGGCCAGGTGTGATAGCGGCTGACCTTGTTGTTCCATCGCAAAAAGGGTGCCCCGTCGCCGGTCACGACAATATTTGGGGCAATCTCGCTGGAGAATCGCCACCCCTGCACCGGATTCAGCAGATCATCGGAGCGATCCAGGATGATCCCCAGAGGCAAGGAGACGATGCTGTAGGCGCTCTCCTGATTGCTGCTCAACTCCCGGACCTTGGAGAGACGATAATCCAGGGTCAACGATCCTTCGCCCCCGATCATGAACACCTGCCGGATCAGACTGCCGGCCAGATCCAGAGAGATGTTCTCATACGCTTCTTCAATGGCGCTCTCCAGTTTGCCGGAGAATTTCAATTGTTGACCGCGTACGGCGTAATCGGGAATGGTGAATCCTCCGGAGAGGGTCTGGGTATTCACCCCGAAGTTGGCTTCGGTGCGCAGACGCTCTCCGGCACCCAGGTAGTTGCGATGCTCCCAGCCGCCGTTGAGCACCACCCCCCGATCCGTGCTGAAGCCCCCTCCGGCCCGCCAGGTGCGGGGCTTGCGTTCGGTCAACTCCACCTCCACGGGCCAGAGGTGACGCGCATCCGGTTGATCGGCCAGCCGGACCTGCACCATGCTGAACAGGCCGGTGGTGGTGAGTGCCTGACGGGTCTCTTCCAGATAGGTGGGGTTGAACAGAATGCCACGGTTCCAGGGAACACGGCGCTTGAGAAAAAACGGGTCCACCCCGCCATTGCCTTTCAGGATGACCTCGCCCAACT
>JADFZD010000019.1 GCA_015232705.1 Magnetococcales bacterium
CAATCCTTGGAATACGCGACACCGAACGAGGTTTATCAAAGGGATATGCAAGGACGGGGGTAGCGGCGGGGCATGCCTCCTGGTTATCCACAAATCCACAGGCCCGACGGGATTTATAGGGATCCCGGGTGGCCTGTGGATTTGTGGATAACCAGGACCCAAGCCGGTAAGGGCTCACGCTGGATGATGGTGTTCAATGAAAAAAGTTTAAACAGTTTAGAGCTTATCTTGCGTGTGAAATTGTCTTGATGATTGGGTCCACTTCAGTTTGACTGACTGGGCCACATCGGCGGCCAACCGAAGCTCTCCATCCGGAATGAAATCCGCTTCCTCGGGCGTGAAAATCAGCATGCGACCGGGTTGATCCATTTTGCCTTCGCGATTGCACCGTCCGGCAGCCTGAGTCATGGCATCCAGTCCCGCCAGAGCGCGGTAGACAACCGGGAAATCCACATCCACACCCGCCTCGATCAGTTGCGTGGCCACCACACGGCAGGGAAGGCCCTCTTTCAGGCGTACTTTGATTTGCCTCAACCATTCTGTGCGATGCTGGGGACACATCAGCGCGCTCAGATGAAAATCTTCCCCGCTCGATCCCGTGCGCTTCCGCAGTTGTTGATACAACTCCACAGCATGTCGGCGGCTGTTGACGATCACCAGTGCCTGTTGCTCGGAGGCAAGCCGGTCTGCCACAGCATCAAGCGAGAGCCGACCTGCGTCACTGGTCTGCACTCTTTTTCCCAAGATGACGGATAACCTTTGCGGGTCCGGCATGATCTCTCGCACCCCCTCCAACCCGATCTTGAAATCCCCGTTTTTGGTAAGCGCCGGCTGGGTGGCTGTCGAGAGCACCACCGTGCAGCCGAAATATCCCACCAACACCTTGAGCGCCGCCAGACAGGGTTCCAGAAGCGCAACCGGCAGTGTCTGGGCCTCATCCAAGACAATGACCGAGCGGGCCATGCGGTGCAGTTTGCGACAACGTCCCGGACGGTTGGCAAACAGGCTTTCGAAGAGTTGCACGTTGGTGGTCATAACCACAGGGGCATCCCAGTTTTCTGCCGCCAAGCGTGCAGACATCACCTGAGGCTCATCCGGATCCAGGTTGGCGTGATGTTCCAGGATCACCGAATCATCCAGCGAGGCAAACACCTGCCGATAGACATGGGCGTTCTGCTCGATGATGCTGGTAAAGGGAATGGCGCAAATCACCCGGCGCAAGTCATGCCGTGCCGCATGATTCAACGCGAACGAAAGGGAAGAGAGGGTCTTACCACCCCCGGTCGGAACCGTCAGCGAAAAGAATCCCGGCTCCTTTTCCGCAGCATGCTGGCAGGCTTGCAGAACTTCGGCCCGACAGATTTTTACCGGAGTGTCGGGGATGCCGAAGGATCCTGACATATGATTTTGCAGATGCTTCGCCAGTTGCGTCATGGAGGGCGGATCCATCTGCCGCTCGGTTGAACGCTCTGGATTCATGAACGCTTCCGTGGAGAGAAAATCGGCATCCACCAGGCAAGAGAACATCATGCGCGCATGAAAAGCACAGGCAAAATCGTTTGGGATCAATGCGGGTTGCGGATTTGGCTGATTGAGCAAAGCGGGAGGTGCATTATGGCACCAGGCCGGAATGAGATGGTCGGATGCCAGTCGCGCTTTCAAGTCCGATTCCGAACCGTTATCCCAATCCGGAAGTCCGGCATGGTGTCCGGCCAAGGCAAACGCCAGCCAGTGCCCCAAAAAGGGAAATTTCTCCGCCGCATAACGCGCTCCCGCGCTGCTGTGGTCTACCCGCTTGAGTGTGCCTACCTCTGCGGCATGCACGTCCCGATCGGTCGCGGCTTTTTGCAGATACTCCTGGAACTCTTTGGAATATTTTCCAAGATCATGCCATAACCCCAAAAGTCGCCCAGCTTTTTGCGAGAATTGCGCTCTTGAATGCTGCTGCTTGGGAAACATGTCTTGAGCGAATATGGCAACAAGGCTGGCTACCCGGTCCAAATGGCCGGGAGAGTCCAACTGCTCTGTAAACAAGGGTTCTCGATTGTTCTGTTCGTGAATATGCGCAAACCATAAGTGGCTCATAATTGATCACCTTGATCATGGGTAAAGGCGTGCCAATGCAATCTGCCGACTTACTGACCGCAAGGTGTGCGCATCATGAGTTTCATCAGTAAGACCGTTCAGACAGGTCGTAATCGGTAACCAAAATAGTCGAATTAGGATCATAAGTATAGAATCTCTGATTTTTGGCTCACAAAATGGAGATAAGATGAGATGAACCCAAAAATGGTTTGTCAATCCGTGAGGGCGCACGCGTCGAGTACCAGGGAAAACTCAAGGTTGACCAAGCAGGCCAGATGATGACGCGTGAAACGGTCAGAGGGGCAGTAGATTTCTTCAGGAATGTCTATGTCCAGAAAGATCCCAGTGCGTGTTTGGTAATTTTTTGCTTTTGAATCAATGAATAAGCCATGTGAGAGGCATGAGAAAGGGGCGGATCACATGGCTTGGCCATATTCCGGGCATCCGGCTTGTTGGATCACTTGGTCCCCGCATTCACCCAGTCGGGAATTCGGGCCTCCTCAGAAAGCCTCTGCCGCAATCGTTGACCTCGCCGCTGGGAGTCGCAGGCGGTCGGCCATTACTGTCATCAAACCTCGCCAGGTGACCAGCCAAGTCAGCAGGCTGGCAAATACCGTGGTCAGAGCGGGCCGATTCAGGGCAAAAAAGAACCTGACCAGCAGGTTCAGGTTCATCACCAGGAAAATGGCCCGGATCCAGGACGCGGAAGTGTCGGCCAATTTGGTTCGTATCTTCGCCAGTCCCGTCCTGTATCCGCAAAGGTTGATCGTTGGCCTATAAAACGCTACACTGCTACCCACTCCGCACCCCTACTGTTGGTGATCCAATCTCTGTAATAAATCATGGCTCAATTGGAATTCCGGGGGCAAAGCTCTTGGGTTTTTTATGTTTGACTTTCATGCGCGCTCCTTTCAAGATGCAATTTACGCATTTTTTTGCGAAAATTGCATTGCCGCAGCCTTCGTGAACGTCATTTCTTTGGTTTTTGAAAACGACGCTCGCAGCGTGCACACACCTTTAGAAAACGACGCATCTCCCAAATGGCGCGGTTTGGTTAATCAGGTGTCCTGTTCATGTTTTTCTTGGATTGTGTGCACAGAAATTCTCAGAGCCGCAATGCCGGACACCCTCCGCGCTGGACCGCAATCCGGACCAGGCCGGATCTCTTCCCGATGAGGACCGCAGGCGCCGACTGTCGGCGTCATTCAAAGCTTCACTTCACGGATCCCGGCATGATGACGCCATGATGAAACGCCCCCAAGAGTCGCTGATCGACTATCCCAAACCGAGCGGAATTCTGGATGAGTTCGCGCAACTCTCGGATTTCGGTGCCTGCCTGGTGCCGCTGCTGCATGCCCTCGGCTATCGTGGCGATCTGCGTCATGTGGCCGAGGCGCTGCCCCACTTTGCCGAATCCCTGGACCTGACCGGCCTGCGCAACGTCATGGCCAACCTCACCTTTCAGAGCCATGAAATACGCATGCC
This sequence comes from Magnetococcales bacterium, assembly GCA_015232705.1. GTDB lineage: Bacteria > Pseudomonadota > Magnetococcia > Magnetococcales > Magnetaquicoccaceae > Magnetaquiglobus. The sequence continues at coordinate 3,571 of JADFZD010000019.1, forward strand.
GCTCAACGAAATCGATCCTCGTCTGATGCCGTGCCTGTTCGTGCCGGAACAACGGGGTGCCATGGTGGTCTACGAGCATATAGGCGATCTGCTGCTCATCTTCGACGGCGCCACCGGCCAGATCGGACGCATCCCTCCACTTGATATCAAGGGTTCGACCTTTTTTTTCAAGATCTTCGACCACGAATTGATGTCGCTCGAACAAAACCGCATCGGCTGGTTGCGCATGGCCACCAACCGCTTCCGGCGCTATTTTTATTTCATCGTCGGACTCACAGCCGCGATCACCCTCCTCCAAATCGCACCGCCGCTCTACTCCATGGCCGTCTATGACCGGGTCATCGGATCGCACTCCATGCAGACCCTTGTCTATCTGGTGATCGGTGTGCTGCTCGCTCTGGGATTCGACTGGCTTCTCCGCTCCATGCGCGCCCGGATTCTCATGCATGTCGGTGCGCATATGGACAGCATCGTCAGTAGCGCCATCTTCTTGCGTATCCTCTCGCTCATCCCCTCTTATACCGAACGGGCTCCCATCGGTTCGCAGGTGGCGCGCATCAAAGACTTCGACAATGTCCGTGAATTCTTTACCGGCCCGTTGGCGCTCGTCTTTCTGGAGATGCCCTTTACCGTGATCTTTATAATCGTGATGGCCACGTTGGCTGGCTCCCTGGCCTTCATTCCCGCCATCACCGCCATATTGTTCCTGGTGCTTTGGCTCGTCATGACGCCACTGGTGGAAAACGAAGGGGCCAAGGCGCGCCGTGCCCGTGCCAAACACCAGGAGTTCTCGGTCGAAGTGCTCAACAAAATCCGCGCCATCAAATATCTGGGCGCCGAAGAGATGTGGTTCGAGCGCTTCCGCGAACTCTCCGCCGAAGCGGCCATGCAGAATTTCCGTTCCTCGCTGATCACGGCTGCAGTCAACACCATCGCCCAATTTTTGGTGGTCGCCTCCGGATTGCTTACGGTGGCGCTCGGCGTGCTGCGTGTGCTGGCCGCCGAAATGTCTGTCGGAGGCCTGGTGGCCTCCATGATTCTGGTATGGCGGGTTCTGGCGCCACTGCAAAGCATCTTTTTCGCCATGACCCGCATGGAACAGATCCGCTCCAGCGTCAAGCAGATCGACGGATTGATGAACGTCAAGCCGGAATTCGAAGCCTATGCGCCTATCGAACCAATCAAAAAATTCGTAGGTGCCGTCAGTTTCGTGCGGGTCAGTCTGCGCTACAACAACGACGCCGAACCAGCCCTGATGGGTGTCAGCTTCGAGGTCAAGCCGGGCGAAGTGGTGGTGGTGGTCGGCAGCAACGGCTCAGGCAAATCGACCATCATCAAGTTATTGGCCGGGCTCTATGTGCCGCAGGCAGGCAGCATCCGCATCGACGGTCAGGATATCCGCCAGATGAATCCGATCGAACTGCGTCACGCCGTCGCCTACGTGCCGCAACGATGCGATCTGTATCATGGCACCATTGCACAGAATCTTCGTCTGGCACATGCAACCGCCAGCATGGAGGAGTTGGAGGATGCATGCCGCAAATCCGGCGTCCTGGAGGATGTTCAGGCTCTGCCACGCGGCTTTGACACCCGCATAGGAGACACCTCATCGGGTCAGCTTTCGTCAAGCATGGTCCAAAAACTCTCCCTGGCCCGTGCCTATCTCAAACCGTCGCAACTGCTGCTGTTCGACGAACCGGCCAGCGCCCTGGACTGGGAAGGAGATCAGGCCTTCCAGAAGGTCGTGAATGCGCTGCGAGGCAAGGCTACGGTGTTCATCGTCACCCATCGGCCCAGCCATATGCGGTTGGCCGATCAGCTGTTTTTTTTCGATCAAGGTTATCTCAAATTGGCCGGGCCACCCAACGAGGTGTTGCCCAAGATTCCTCAAAATCTGATCTAGTGAAACGGATTCTCAAATCCATGCCCGCAGAAACCGCGACCGAACCGAAAACCATCCCCCAAGGGAATCGTCAACAGCGCTTTTTGGCGCAATCGATGATTCTGGAAGAGGGAGGCCTACCCGTTTTGATCCGGGCCACGGGTATGGCGATCTCGCTCGCGGTGGTGACTTTTCTGGTATGGGCCTCGTTTTCGGTGCTTGAAGAGATGGCCCCTGCTCCCGGAGAAGTGATGACGCACTTTCCGGTGCAGAACGTGCAACATCTGGAGGGTGGCATCATCCAGCAGATTCTGGTCAAGGAAGGGTCGATCGTGTCGCAAGGCGACCCTTTGGTGCGCATGGATCCCGCCCCCATCGAGCCGGAATTGAAGCAGTATCAGGCGCGCCGGCAAACCTTGGCTCTGTTGATCGAGCGGCAAAGGGCCTTTTTGGAGCAACGCCCACCGAGGTTTTCCCAAGTTGCTCCAGAATACGCCGCCTTGGCTGTGGATCAGGAAAATCTGCTGCGCAGCCAACGCGACTATCTGGCAAGCAGCGAAGAGGTGATCCGGCGTCAGATTGCCCAACGTGAAACGCAAATCCGCGAATTGCAAAGTCAACTCGATCCGTTAACACGTCGCAAGGAGTTGCTCGCCGAGGAGCAGGAGATTCAGGAAAAAGGCTTGGCAAAGGGATTGGTTTCGCAGTTGTCGGTACTCTCCACCAAGCGGGAGAAGATGCGCGTGGTCGAAGAGATCATGCGTGCACAAGGAACGTCCACCCAAACGCGCGTCGAGATCCAGGAGTTGCAGAGCCGTTTGAAGGAGAGCGATGAACAACGGCGTCATGAGGCCCAAAAGGAGCTGAACAACGCTTTGGCCGAACAGGCCCAGGTGGATGAACAGATCGCCCGACTGGAAAATCGCGTCGCGCGTTTGGTGATCACGGCACCGGTGCGTGGCGTCATTCAGGAGATGGGGGCCAATACGTTGAAGGGGGTGATTCCGCCGGGCGGATTGGTGGCCAAGATCGTCCCTCTTGACGAATCGCTGCATGCGGAGATCCGCATCACGACCCGCGATATCGGCCATGTGAAGGTGGGACAAGCGGTGACGGTAAAGGTGCTGACCTACGATTACGCCCGCTATGGCACGATTCCAGGCGTGTTGCAGGCGGTATCGCCGGATGCCTTCATGGATGAAAAGAAGCAGCCTTATTTCAAAGGGTTGGTGAAACTATCCAAGCACTATCTGGGTTCTCATCCAGGCATGAACGAAATTCTGCCAGGGATGACCGTGCAAGCGGATATCCATACAGGCAGCAAAACCTTGATGGCCTATCTGCTTAAACCGATCTATTCGTCGATCAACGAGGCATTCCGGGAGAGGTGAGTTCTGACGGTGTGAGGGTGGCATCGATACCTTCCGGTCAAATCAATGCGTTTGAAGAGATGCGTTCCGCCTTCGTGGGGCCTCGCTTTCCTGGCTCAACAGTTCTTCCGGATTGTCGTTGGAGATCGCCCGCAACTGCCGGATCTTCGAGTTTCAGCGCACGATTCGAATCGATGGGAGACCGAGCAAGTTTGGGAATTTGGTAACCATTTCAGGACCGCTCACGGTCAGCGGGATCCAGAAACCCATGGCCTCCGACCCCGGCGGCGATCACCACACATCCCGAGATGGTTGCGGTTTAGGTCCATGGATGGACGCACCAAACAGCCGGCACTCATGCCAGGGTCCGCACCCGTCCCTCATCCAACCCTTTTTTGTCCAAACAATTCGGTTCCACGAATGCCTCGGCTTGACGTGCGGGCCGGGATTGGCCACAGTGTGTGCCGTCCTCTCCAGATGAGACGGACCTAAAATGGAGGATTGTCGAATTCATGGCAGTCGAATGGGGAGCGATCCCGCTTACAAAGGTTCAGGGAAATTCATGAAACGATCGATCAGTCTTTGGGTGTTGACCCTGTGTGGCGCGCTTCTGCTGGCTCCGGCAACGCCGGTGGCGGCTGAGGAACCGGTCTCCTTCGACGTGGCGAGTCTGCCGATGCCGGCAGTCCAGGACAAGGCCCGGTTTATGGCATCCATGGAGCCGTTGCCGCTCCACGACAAAAAGATGCTCCCCCTGCGCTATGAGCGCTTCCAGGCGTTAAAAAACAACAAGGATCTCTGGCGGGACAAGGAAAGCCAAGCCTTTCTGCTCACCTCCCGCGAGGAGTTCGTGTTGCCGCAGAATCTGAAACGCACCTATGACCACGCATTTTTAGACATCGGCTACGGGGTGACCATATCCGGTCCGCATCTGGTGATGCGCATGACCTCGGCTCTGGATGTCCAGCCCGAGGATCGGGTGTTGGAGGTCGGTACCGGCTCCGGCTACCAGTCGGCGATTCTGGCCCATCTCTCCAACCACGTCTACACGGTGGAGATCATCGAGCCGTTGCATCAGCGCACACGGGAGCTTTACACCAAGCTCATCGACAAAGGCTACGGTGAATATGTCAACGTGCATCTCAAATCCGGCGACGGCTACTACGGCTGGGAGGAGATGGGGCCTTTCAACAAGATCATCGTCACCTGCGCCATCGACCACATCCCCCCGCCCCTTCTCAAGCAGTTGGCGCCCAACGGCGTGATGGTGATTCCGGTGGGACCTCCGGGCAAGCAGACCCTGCTCGAGGTGCGCAAGGAGGTGAATACCGATGGCAAGACCACCATCACCCGCAAGGATGTCTACAATGGCAGAAAGTCGGTCTCCTTCGTTCCCTTCACCAAGAAAGAGGGTGGCGGCACCTGGAGTGGCAAGGGACTGCAATGACCGTCGATCCCTTTGACGGATCCGCAACCAGTACCGCGGACCGGCGATGGTTTCTGCTCTCGGTATTTTTGACCGCCGGGAGCATCATCGCCCTGCAGATCATGGTGATGCGGCTTTTTTCCATAGCCGCCTGGGCACATTTCGGCTCGCTGGTGATCAGCGTGGCCATGTTCGGCTTTGGTTTGGCCAGCGCCATCATGTGTCTGGCCAATGATCTCTTTCAACGCCATGGCATCCGGCTCGCCCGGATCGGCTTTCTTCTTCTCGGGCCTGCCATAGTGCTGGGCAACGTGGCGGCCCAGCAGGCCCAGTTCAATCCCATCTTTCTGCTTGCCGACAGCAGCCAATCCAGCAGATTGCTGTTCAACTTCGCCAGCTACGCCCTGCCGTTTCTGATCGCCGCCCTGCTCCTGGGAATCGCCTTTGCCACCGGACGGCAGCGTTTTCAGCTCACTTACGCCGCCGACATGATCGGTTCCGGGGTGGCGGGCATCGCCTGTCTGCTCCTCATGGCATGGGTTCCTCCCGATTTTCTGCTGATCGTACCTCTGGTTTTGGGTTGGGGATCGGCCTTGAGCTGGTTTGCCATGCAGAGGGATCGACGAGGACAGCTTCTGGTCACCCTCACTTCGGCGTTGGCTGTCGGGTTGATGGTCGCCCTGCCGCAAATCCAGGTTTCCCCTTACAAGGGGGTCAGCTACGCCGCCAAATTTCCCGATGCCAGGCGTCTCCATCACGCTTATGGCGCCCACGGGCTGTTGGAGATCTACGCCAGCTCCTATTTCCACTTCGCCCCTGGTTTGAGCGACATGGCCTCCCTCTCGATGGAAGAGCTTCCTGGCAATACCTACCTGGGGCTTTATCTGGACAGCGACGGCCCCATCGGCATCATGAAAGAGCTTAAACAGGACCATCGGGCCTATTACGGCTTTCTGCCCTTGTCGATGCCCTATCTGGTGCGCCCAAACCCTGAGGCGGTATTCGTGGTGCAGTTTGGTGGCGGCATCTCCACCCGGGTAGCCCTGGAGTCGGGTGCGGCCCAGGTGAAGGTGGCAGAAGGCAATCCGATGATCCTTGACGCATTCGCGGTTCCGGAAATCCGGCAGTTCACCGGCGACATTCTCGCGGATCACCGGCTAAAGATCGTGCCCATGGATGGCCAGCTTTACATGCGTTCGACATCGGAGCGGTACCAGGTGATCGATCTGAGTCTGGCCGACTCCACCGGGCTTTCCAATCCAGGCGGCTTCGCGGTAAGCGAAAAGTATCTCTATACCAAGGAGTCGATGGTCGCCTACATGAATGCCCTTGCCCCAGGCGGCGTGCTGGCGGTGACGGTCTGGAACAAGGAGAACCCTCCAAAATCCACCTTGCGGCTCTTTGCCACCCTGGCCGAGGCGGGTGAACAGGTGGCCGGGGAGCACTCCCGCAACGCCTTCTACGCGGTGCATGTGCCTTTATCCACCACCACGATACTGTTCAAAAAGGGGGGGTTCACACCGGAGGAGTTGGCACGGCTGGACGATTACAGTGAAAGGATGGCCTTTGGGGTGATCTACCGGCCAGGGGAGCGGTTCACCGGGGACGGGACAGCGGTGATGAACCGCTTCACCCGCTCGATTCTGGAGGAGGAGAACCCGGATACCCCGGAGGGCCCCTTGGGCGACGATGAGGAGATCGACATCTCGGTTACCGCCATCTACCGGCTGCTGTTGGACCGGATGATCCATGGGGAACAACCGGAACTGATCAGGAGCTATCCTTTCGACATCACCCCCTTGACCGACGACCGGCCCTATTTCTCCGGCTATATCCGCTTGAAGGATCTGAGCCGTTTCGCCTCCAGGCTGGAGGCGATCTCCGACGAGTGGGGCTACCTGTTGTTGTGGTTCACCTTGGGTCAGGCGGCATTGGCCGGCGTGCTGCTATTGACGCTTCCTTTGCTTTTCGGGTGGCGTGCGATTTTTGGCCCTCAGCCGGGGAAATTTGGCATTCTGGGCTATTTTTTCGCCCTTGGTTTGGGCTATATTCTGGTGGAGATCGCCCTGATCGGCAAATTCATCGCCGTGTTGGGCAATGCGGTGATCTCCACCAGCATCCTGATCACCGGCATGCTGCTCAGTACCGGACTGGGTTCGCTGGTATCCTCCCGGTACACGGAACAGGTCCGAACGGTCATGCCACGGATCTTTCTGGCCATCGTCGGGATGCTCGTCTTTTACGGTGTCGCCCTGGATCCACTGCTGCCCGTTTCGGGATCTCTGGGCTATCGGATCGGGATCTGCGTTCTGCTGTTGGCGCCTCTGGCGTTTTTGATGGGTTTTCCCTTTGCCACCGGCATGAGCTGGCTGGCGAGGCTCGGCAAGGAGCACTTCTTCTTGTGGGCCTGGGGGATCAATGGCATGTTCTCGGTGATGGGAGCGGTGCTGGTGCCCATTGTAGCGGTCAGTCTGGGGCTTTCGGCCAATCTGTTTCTGGCAGCTGCGCTTTATCTGTTGGCATGGCCCTGTCTTTTGGCACTGTTGCGACCGCTGGTCCGCGAATGATGGATCGGAGAAGCGAGAGGGATCCCCAAGATGTTCCGCAGCCTGACATGGCTGTTCACGATGGTTTTGGCGCTGCTTTTCCTGCCGCAGCCGCTCCTGGCCGCCTCTTCCAGCGAAAGCCTGTTGGCGGATGCGGGCAGTAAAGAGGATCCCAGTGGCCGCGCCGACAGACTTGCCACCGTCATGTCCACCCATGCCCGGAAGAAACCGCCGGGCTGGGAGGCGGATCTGGCCCGAATCAAGCAACTCCCCGTCGCCGCCCGGATACAGGAGGTGCAGGAACTGGTCAACACGCGCATCCGCACGGTGGATGATCCGGAGAACATCTGGCTCGCGCCGGTGGACGCCTATCGCAACGGCGGCGATTGCGAGGATTATGCGGTCGCCAAGCTGCTTCTTTTGAAAGAAAGCGGCTTTTCTGAGCAGAATCTGCGCATTGTCGTGCTCGCACCTCTGCCCCGCAACCAGGGGATCTACCACGTGATACTGACCGCCCGGCTGGATGGGGTGGTTTATGTGCTTGATTCCCCAGGTCGGGTGCACGGAGATCGGGCGGTACCCATGGCAACCTACAAGGATGCGGATCGTCCCATCGACTGGGCGGGCTGGAGTGGTGGCGCGGTCAACCGGAGCGGACAGGGGTCGAACGGTGGGGTGCACATGGCCTATGGCGTTGCGCATGGTGTACCAGGCGGCATTCGGCGGGTGATCTCCTACCAGCAGTTCCCGCCCAACGAGAAACTGGTGCGTATAGCCGCCGACTGGCTGGTGATCCATCCCTGGGAGCCACCCTTGACGCCGAAAGAGGTGGCACGGTTGCGGCTCTTGAGGCTCTACTTCCAAGACCCCAGCGCGGACAACGCCCTGGCCATCAGTCGTTTCGAAGCCAGCAAGCTCGACGAGTTGCGCCGAATTCGCAAGTCATTGTAACTGCTGTTTTTTTCGCTCCTGTCCGGTAACCATACCCACCCCCTCCCAAGATCTCTGCCAGTCACAATTTACCCTGATACACGACCACATCCAGGTCCGGCAGTTGCTACCGTTCCCGGATGCGACCTAGGGATCCATTCGGCGAATCTCAGGATAATCTCATAAAAAATATAAGTAATATTTATTGCCATTCACCACATGGACTCATATGCCCGATCATGCCGTCCCTCTCAACTGCCGGAGCCAGGATCTTGCATCAAGAGAGTCCAGGACTGGCTGGATTTTTTTTACCGTGGAACCCCCTTCGGGGTTCCACGGTAGGCTTCGACACTCAGAATCGTCGCTTCGTCAGCCCAACAGCAATCCGTTCAAACGGCGCACGAAATCGGAGGGATCCTCCAACTGCCCGCCCTCGCTCAACAACGCCTGGGCAAACAGCACATGGGAGAGATCGTCAAACCGCTGATCGTTGTTTTCGTTCTTCAAACGCACCACCAGCGGATGGGCCGGATTGATCTCCAGCGTCCGTTTGGTGACCGGGGCCTTCTGACCGGCCTCACGCAATATGCGCTCCATCGACGCGCTCAAGTCATGCTCGCCGCTCACCAGACAGGAGGGGGAATCGGTCAGACGATTGGTGACACGCACCTCCTTGACCTGCTCACCCAACCCCTTTTGAACCCGCTCCAGCAACTCCTTGAAGTCGTCCTGCTGCTTCTCCAGCTCCTTCTTGTCGGCCTCGTCCTCCAGTTCACCCAGATCCAGACCACCTTTGGCCACAGACTGCAGCGGCTTGCCATCAAATTCGTGCAGATGGGTCACCAACCACTCGTCCACACGGTCGGAGAGCAACAAGACTTCGATACCCTTCTTGCGGAACACCTCCAGATGCGGATGGTGACGCGCGGCCTCGAAGGATTCGCCGTTGACGTAATAGATCGCCTTCTGCTTCTCACGCATGCGCGAAACATAGGCATCCAACGACACATCCTGAACCTTGGAATCGGCTTGGGTGCTGGAAAAACGCAGCAGCTTGGCCACCCGCTCGCGATGGGCGAAATCCTCGATCACCCCCTCTTTCAAGACAACGCCAAAGGTATCCCAGAAGGTCTGATACTTTTCCGCATCACTCTTGGCCATCTCCTCCAGCAACGCGAAGACCTTGCCGGTCATCCCCTTCTTGATGGCATCCACCGCCGGGTTCTTCTGGAGAATCTCACGCGAGACGTTCAGCGGCAGATCGGTCGAATCCACCACGCCGCGCACGAAGCGCAGATAACGGGGCATCAGATCCTCGGCCCCTTCCATGATGAAGACGCGCCGCACATAGAGCTTCACCCCGTGCTTGCGATCCCGATCCCACAAATCGAACGGCGCACGCTTGGGCACATACAACAGCACCGTGTATTCGTACTTGCCTTCAAGACGGGCATGGATATGCGCCAAAGGCTCCTCGAAGTCGTGGCCAACGTGCTTGTAGAATTCGTTGTACTCCTCCTCGGTGATCTCCGACTTGGAACGGGCCCAAAGCGCCGACGCCTTGTTGACCGTTTCCCATTTCGGGGTATCGTCGCTCTCTTTGGAAGCCTCTTCACCCGATTCCTCATCATCCCCAGGCGTGTACCCCTTGGATTGGAGCATCAGGATCGGCCATGAAACATGGTCGGAGAACTTGCGCACCGTCGAACGCAAACGCCAGTCGTCGAGAAAATCCTTCTCCTCGGTCTTGAGATGAAGGATCACATCCGTACCACGTCCCGCCTTGTCGGTGCTCTCAAGGGTGTAGACCCCATCCCCCGCCGACTCCCAACGCACCGCCTCGGAGACCGGCAGACCCGCCCTCCGCGTCATCAGGGTCACCCGATCCGCCACGATGAAGGCTGAATAGAACCCCACGCCAAATTGACCGATCAGATTGGCATCCTTGGCCTGATCGGCCTGCAACGACTGCAGGAACTCCTTGGTGCCGGATTTGGCGATGGTGCCGATGTTGGCCTCTACCTCCTCGGCGCTCATGCCGATGCCGTTGTCGGAGATCGTCAGGGTGTTGGCCTCCTTGTCAAAGGTGATGCGAATGGCAATCTCGGCATCTCCCTCGTACAGACCATCGTTGGCGATGGCCTCAAATCGCAATTTGTCCGCCGCGTCCGATGCGTTCGAGATCAATTCGCGCAGAAAGATCTCCTTGTTGCTGTACAGCGAATGGATCATCAGATCCAACAACTGCCGCACCTCGGTCTGAAATGCACGGGTCTGTTTGCCTTCCAACGTGCTCATGGGCTTGTCTGGCTCCTCATCCTGGGTTCACGAATCATCCCAACGCCTGGATGCATTGCATGCCTGGCGATCACTGGGCAAAATTTTGTCTTGATATGGGAACAATCGCGGCATGTTGCAAGAGGTGAGACGATTTTTTCCGATCCGTGCCACGCAATCGGTTTTGTTTTGAGGCAAAATAGCTTATCAATAGTCAGATTTCGAAACTGCTATGACCCAGAGGTTCCGCCATGCTGCTCGCAAGATCGATCCCATTGTTCACCGTGATGCTCGCCCTGCTCAACGGCATCATCTTCGGTCAGAAAAACTATCCGGAACTCAATCCGCTATCGCCGGTCTACAGTTTGCTGCTCTCCTCCGGCGCGCAACTCACCTTCACGATAGCCGATTTCATCATCATGCTCGGCGTGGTGTCGCTTTATATCGAGATCTTCAAGGCTACCCGTTCCGGCACGGAATCGATCGTCGATCACCTGCTCTCGATGATCGTTTTCGTCTGTTTCCTGATCGAATTCCTGATCTACAAACCTGCCGGAACCACCCTCTTTCTGACCATCACCCTGATGTCACTTCTGGACGTGGTAGCCGGCTTCACCGTGACCATCTCCACCGCCAGAAGGGATATCGGCAAATCGTAGGACCCCGCACAACACCCCACCGAATGGCCCACAGGTGTTAAACACCGAGGTTTCATGCTGTTCGACTTAAACCGCACCCAGCTTGGAATGTGTCGTTTTTACTGGTGAAAAAAATGAGAGGATCTGGGAGATTCATCTCCCAGGGTTTTGATTTTGACTTTACTGCGCTCTTCAAAGAAGCATTTTTCGCGTCTTTTGCGAAAAATGCGCTGCGCGCCGCCTTCGTGGGAGTCTTTTCCGTTTTTTGGAA
>JADFZD010000001.1 GCA_015232705.1 Magnetococcales bacterium
CTTCCTGAGCCACTTCGAAGAAACGGGCGGCACCGGCATACTCCAGGCCGTCGAGCAGCTCTTCGTGCTTGAAGTCGAACAGATCGACGGTCATTTGACAGGCGATCATCTTGACATCCGACTCAATGGCCATCTCCATCAGATCTTCAATGGAGGCGACGCCTTTGCCGGCCATTTTCTGCTTCATCATGATGGTCGCCATGCTCTCCATGCCCGGCAGAGCCTGCACCAGCACCGGCATCGGCACCGGCATCGGCATGGCCGGATTGCCAAGCGGAGAGATCTTGAGATTGCGATTCTTCTTCAAGACCTGCAAACCATAGAAGGTCCAGAAGATGGTGACCTCGTAATCCAATGCCGCTGCCGTGGTGGCCAGGATCAACGGCGGATAGGCGAAGTCCAGCGTGCCTTTGGTGGCGATGATCGCCAAACGTTTCTGCGCCATGTCGGTTGACTCCTCGGTCGAATGATCAGGGCTTGCGGATTTCGTAGTAGAAGACGCCAGCCGCTTCCGAAGCCTTGACCAGTTCGTTGCCGGTCTGCGAGCAGAACGATTCGAAATCCTTGGCAGAACCGGGATCCGTGGCCTCGATGGCGAGAATCTGTCCGGATGTCATGTCCTTGAGAGCTTTTTTGGCGCGCAGGATGGGGAGCGGGCAGTTCAGCCCCTTGGCGTCGAGGGTGATGTCAGCCATGATAGATTTTTCCTCCGGGTTGGGTCGCTGAAACGAAAATGAGAGTGTCAAATTAGAAAAACAGCAAACTCTGTTATAGTGAATGGCATTGACGCGGGTTGCAAAGAATTTTTTCTCATCTCAAGATAAAAAACTGGCACGCGCCATGAAACTGTCCCTTGATGGGGGGAGGCCCCCTCACTCTTCTTGACGTGTACCGTCCCTGAAATGGGACTTCATGCTCAATGTGTCAGGAATCAACTCTCCAGCCTTGGACGAAAACGGCCATGGAACATCCGATTCTGACGGTTTTCTTCGCTTTGCTCGTTTTGATCGCGCTCTTCTGGTTTCTTTTGAGACTCCGCAGTTTGCGCGAGGATGCCATTCAGGATGAGATGCCGCCGGACAAACTGACCGTGCTGCTGGGCATGTTCTATGTGCTAAGTCGCGCCTGCCTGAACTACTACCGGGATCGCAACGCCTATCCCGCGGCGGTGAGCGGTTCGCCTGAAGGGTTGATGGAGCTGGGATATCTCAACGACGAGCCGTTGGCGCAATTGAGCAAATCCGTGAAACTCTTTTCCATCGTGGTCACGGACAAAGGGGGATATGGCATCTGTCTGGCGCACATCAAGGCGTCGGTGGCCATGGAGTTTTTGCGGCGCGTCTCGGAGACCAAGACCACCATCGAATTTCAGGACTATCGTGGCGGTCAGTACAAACCCTTGACCAGCACCGGGGATACCCTGATCAATCTCACGCTGCCCCTGCCGGTGCGTCCGATCGGCGCCAAGCCGCCTTCGCCCGTGGATGCGGTGGCAACGGGCGCAACACCCGTGCCGGTCGCCAGCGACGATGATGCCGAGTGAACCGTTGCCTTGCACGAACGAATCTCCAAGGTCATGCCACGCAACCCGGGAGCCGCTGGATCACACCAACGAGCCTCCAAGGCCATGCCGCACACACCCGGGACTCACCCGGAAGCCGCCGGTCGCTCAGCCGGATGGCGTCGCTAAGTTGTGATCCGCCGGATCATTCAGCCGGACGGGCATCCTGAGCCTTCTTGCGCACCGCCTTTTCGATCTGACGGGCGGTCTCGCTGTCCGAGGGGGCATCCTGCCAGTTGCCATCGCCGCGCAGGGTCTGTTTGAGAACCACCACCTTCACATCTCCATAGGGTGCCTGACCCGATACCCGGATGTTGACGCGATAGCGGATTCGCGGATCGTTGGGATCGATCTTCCAGTCCGTGGAGATGAATCCCCCCTCACGATTGGCCACCTGCACCGGCAGTTCCATCACGACATCCATGGCGCCGGCATAGAGTTTGTTCTGCCGGATCTGCTCCTGGGAGAGCTTGGTGCCTCCACCGCCCATGCCGCCCATGGTGAAAAAGCTCTCCTGACCGAGCAATTCGGCAGAGCTGTTCTCCGTGCGTCCCTCCTGGGCATCTTCACGTGCCTTTTTTTGGCCGAATTTGGCCAGCTTTTGTTGCTCCAGGGTATTGGGGTTGCTGAAAAAGGAGTTGGAACAACCGGAGACAGACAGGGCCAAAGCGGTGATCGCCACGCTCATGAGTCGGATTTTCATGGAGGTATCTTTCATTAGATTGGATCGGAGGTGACTAGGGCGTGTTGACCTATTGCGTCACCGGCCTGGATACGGCGTTGCGACGCCCCTTCGCGGCTCACATACGACCGTGGATGCCGCGCAGCTCTCGTTCCGCCTTGTCAGAAGGTTCCCAGCCTTCATATGTCAACACGCCCTCAAGGAACGTTTTTGTACCGCATCCATTATGAAGCAAAATCGCGGCGTGGGGAATGCATCTCCCGAGCGCAAACGGATTTTTTTGACGATGGTGCCCTGGATCGCATGACCCAGGGGATTTCATCGATCCTCCCGCCCTTCGAGCAGACGTGCGATGATCTTGCCATCCCGTCGATCCAGGGAGTGATCCGCGCCACTCTGGATGGCGTCTCCCGTATGCTCCTTCAAGGCTGCGACGCGCGCCATGTCTTGGCTCCAGGCGGGCACGGTGTTGTCGCCATACAGGGCAAACCCCTCACGTCGCATGATCGAGATATAGCGCGCCTTGGGATGGGGTTGACGGTTGAGCTGATAGAGGAAATTGCCTGGTCGTTCCCGTTCCAGTTCGGCATAGAGGGTGCGTGAGCGGTTCAGGGTATCGACGCCCATCATCGGAGCCATCATCGATAACGGGGTCGAAGCCAGAAGCCCGGCCATTTCGGCCTTGTCGGTTCCCAGATGCGGCGTGGCGATGGTGATCAGCGTGTCGATGGCCAAATCCGGGGCGCGCACCATCAGCAGACGCGCCACCACGCCACCCGCCGAATGGCCGATCAGAATGCTCTTCTCCGTACCGCGTCGGGCGCGCAGGGTGGTGATGATCCCACGCAACCCTTCGGCCTGGACGCTGAGTGAGGCTTCGGACGGGAGATCGGCCAACAGATATCCGCGCCCTTGAGCGCGGGTGATCGGAGCGCGTTCAACCACCTCGCGACCGGTGGCGATCATCCGGCCAATGCCCATCCAGCCGGCAGCCTCCAGCGCTTCGGTCACTCCGGCCTGTTGCCATGCATCGTCGCCGCTGAAATAGCCATGCACCAGAATCGCCACGTCGGCTTGCGCTGCGCATGGCCCGATCCAGGGCAACATGAGCACCACAACAAGAAGGCGCGTAAAAAAAGCGCATTGCCAGGCAATGCGCTTTAAAGATGCGGTATCCCTTCCGCACGATGGGGGGGAGAAAACAGACCGGTTAATCACGCTTCTCCAGGGCCTTCAGGAAGAAGGACTGAAAATCATTGCCTTCGCCTTCGGCGAGCGTCGATTGAGAAAAGCCGGGTCGGCTGGTGGAGATCCGAGCCTGGACGCCAGTTCCCGGTTCCACGACCTGCCGGGTCTCACGGCTCCGATCCACCCGACGGTAGAGTTGCAACAAGACTGGATACGATACGCTGATCATGGTTTCCTCGCCGTTCATGCGTGACATAAAGAACTGTCGTGGCCTTTATGATCATTGGATCGACCAATTTTTCGGTTTTCTTGATCTCTTTTTTGGTCTGAGGTTGGAATTTTTCGGCTGGGATTGCCAAAGGCGCAAAACGATTCCGTAAGCCTTGGCTGGCGCGAAGATGTTTTCACAAAAAGCGTGAAGGAATCATTCATTGGAAAGAAGCGCCTAAAACTAAGGTCAAAACCAAAACCTCAGAGGCTTAAGCCGCTCCCATCACGGGATAGGTCGTTTTCCAACAGGCCGCGTGCACGATGTGGGAGTCGTTTCCAAAAAACGGAAACGACTCCCACGAAGGCGGCGCGCCGCGTATTTTTCGCAAAAGACGCGAAAAATGCTTCTTTTGAACAGCGCGCTCACGTCAAAATCAAAACCCTGGGAGACGAATCTCCCAGACCCTCTCTTCTTTTTACCCGTAAAAACGACACA
Source organism: Magnetococcales bacterium (assembly GCA_015232705.1). Lineage (GTDB taxonomy): Bacteria > Pseudomonadota > Magnetococcia > Magnetococcales > Magnetaquicoccaceae > Magnetaquiglobus. The sequence goes on from JADFZD010000001.1 coordinate 4,138, forward strand.
TTCCAAGATGGGTGCGGTTTAAAGTCAAAGAGACACGTCAAAGACAAAACCTCGGAGGCTTAAGCCTTCTGAACCTCCGCCAGGGATCGAGCCGATCCCCGGATCCCTGCTAAGGCGTGTTGACATCGTGCGTCAGCGGCCTTGATACGGCGTTGCGACGCCGCTTCTCTGCTTACATACTACCGTGTATGCTGGGCTGCTCGGGTCGTCGCGCCTTGTCTGAAGGCTCGCTGCCTTCATATGTCAACACGCCCTGGCGTTGGATACCTGAATCGAGACCCAAGACAATCCATCCAGGGCAAGGTTCGGAACAGCCGGGCCGGTCACCCGTTCTCATCGAGGATTCCGCCTCCGTCGGCTCAAGAACTGATGATACAACTCCGAAACCCCGGACTCCCGTCCGACGGACTCCACCACCTGCCGCGCCCGGTCGCCATCAAACTCTTCGATCACCTGTGCCACGATCTGCTGGTTGTTGCGTGCCAACCGCTCCAGCAAAGCCTCAGCCGAACGGGCGAAACTCGACGACATGCGCTCGTTGAAACCCTCCACCGCGGAAACCAGGGCCTCCACCGTCTCGCGATTGGCCCGTGTCGCGCCTTCGCTGGCCTGCCGTGTCTCGCGGGCCAATTCGCTCAACCCCTCCAATCCCTCGGATTGGCGTTCCAGCGCCCGGGCGGCCATCTCCATGCGATCCACGATCCGCATCCACGACTCCTGCTCGCCGCGTGACACCATGGCCGATGATTCGACGGAGCGTACCAACAACGGCTGGATCTCGCGAGCCAGGTGCAGCGCCAGTTCCCGTACCACATGACGACCCTCTTCGCGCAACGATTCGATCAGCGGACGCCAAGCGTTCGGGTCCGGTGCGATCAGCGTGGTGGCAGTTCCCTGCACGGGGAGGGACTCCTCCGGGGCAGTCAGCATCGGGCTGGAGGTGGAAGGATCCGGCAGGCGAGCGCGGATGAGATCGCGAAGTTTGTCGTTCTCTTCGCGCAAGGTGGTGACCACCGGCTCCAGGGAGAGCGAGATCTGGGGAACTGCTGGTGGCGCGTGCGGGGATTCCGGCAGGCGAGCGCGGATAAGATCGCGGAGTTTGTCGTTCTCCTCGCGCAAGGTGGCGATCACCGGCTCCAGGGAGAGCGAAGTGGATGGGTGACGTGCCCCTTCTGATTTGGCGGATAGCGGGCGATGAGCGTTCTCTTGTCCCAGTTGTTGCATGGCGCGCAGTTGGGCATGCAGCAGTTGTTCACGGGTAACGGACGGAAAGCGCTGCACCAGTTGTTCGCACAAGTGCCCCAGTTCCTTTTCCAGGCGTTCATGCCATGCCCGGGTGCGCCAGGAGACGATCCAGGCGGTGAAGAGACCTGAAATGGAGGCGAGGAACTTGAACGCAGCCAGACCGAGCATGGCGCGCACCGCCTGTTGTGCGGAGGCGGCATCGCCGGGCACGAGTCCTGTGGCAGCCACCTGCAATGCGCCGAGGAGTCCGATGAAGGTGAACAGCACACCGGCTCCGATCAGGTGGAGCGGCAGAATGCGCAAGCGTTCGGCGTGTGGGTTTGATTTTGAGAGAGCGGCCAGTTCGAAATGGGTGTTGGGGTGCGCAGTGCGCAGGATGGAGGTATTGGGGGCATCGTGATCGATCAGGGTGACCACGAAATTTTGCCAAGCCGCTCCCAGTCTGGGCAGGTGTTCCATGCCGGCATGCAGGCGTCGGAAATGTGGGGCAAATGATTCCGGGGAGTCCGGGGTTTCGTCACACAGTTGACGTGCGGTGTGGATCTCCTGGCGCAGGGGATCCAGCCAGGCGTCGCGGGTGAACCACCAGGCAGCCATGGCCCATATGGGCAGCAGGTCTGCGGCGATCCAGGGAAGCGCAGGGTGGTTGAGCAGTTGAATCAGCCAGTCAAACATGATGCGTATCGATACAAAGGTGACAACTGTTGCAGGGGGCCGGGAACCGAAGGTCCCCGGCAGAGGTCCGGAGGCAGAGCCTCCGAGGTTTTCTCTTTGCTTTTGATGTTTTATCTTTACGGTGTGTCTTTGAATGTGCCTTTGGCGCGCTGCTATACAAAAAAAGCGATTTTCACGTGTTTTGTGAAAATCGCTTGCGCGCAGCCTTGGCTGCGGGATCGCTTTGCGATGTGTGCAAAATGATCCCGCGAATTTGGCCAGAGTAACAGGCCGCCAGAGGCGGCAAACTGCCGCGAGCAATTCGCCATGGGTCGTTGCCGATTGGTTGGATGGGGGGGAGACCCTTCTCATACCCCCCCGCCAACAGGAATCCGGAATCAGGCCGCACCCGCAAAAAACCGAACCTACCCTATCCATCCACACTGTGCCATCTGCGAAACGCCTCGATCACCACCGCCTTTACCTGGGCATGATAGTGACCGTAACGGTCGCGCAACGATCCCACCTGGCCGGTGTCATCCGTGGCTGTGGTCAGACTCTGGGCATTGGGCAGGGCGTTCTCGAAAACCGGTATGCCCAGTCGATCCGCCAAAACATGTACCTGCCCGATGTTGCGATGATACTGCTGACCGCGCTTGTCCACACGGTTGAGCAGCAGACCCAGACAGGTCGGTCGCATCCCGCCACCCCGTTCACGGGCATAATGGATCATCTCCAGAGTGTCCGGCAACGCTTCCAGCGAAAACCGCGATACCTCGACTGGCACGATCACCGAGTCGCTCATGATCAGGCCATTCACTGCCAACAGATTGCGCACGTCGATGTTGCCAGGCAGATCCATCAAAACAATGTCGCAACAGGTGGCCAGAAAAGGGCGCAGCTTCTCCCGAAACGTGGTCAGACGATGCAAGGGATTGACCTCGAAGGCAAATCCACTCGCCTTGTCCGAAACCATCACCGCCACCTCACCGATCGCCGTGGCACGTCCCTTGACCAGACCAGCCGCACGCCGATGCAGATAGGAACCGATATCCACTTTTTGTCCGGCATCCAGTCGCCGTGCCAGATCTCCGACAGTCAGACCACTCTGTCGCGCCGCTTCCAGACCCTCGCGTCCCAACATCGCCACCCCACAGGATCCCTGGGGGTCCAGATCGAGCACCACAACCCGCAACGATCGTTCACGAATCACCAGCGAGGCAAGAAAATCGGCCATGAATACCGTCAAGGTCGATTTTCCCACGCCCCCTTTGTTGTTGTAGATGGTGATCGCGTACATCCGTGGACCTCAAACAACGGGTTCGGGGTTCCATCGAGTCGGCATGATCATTGCATTAATCATCCATGAAACCTGCTTCCCCAAAGCCTCGAAGGAGACTACCATGAGCCGTGAAATCCAGGCACTGCAAGACAAAGTGAACTTTCTGCGCCAGACCCCGCACGTTTACGACATCGTTTCCACCCATTGCGGTGTCAAGGATCTGACGAATCTCAAAGGGATCAGCCCCGGCGCCCTGCAACGGGTGCAGCGCTACGTGGATTACTACTACGGCATCTTTGCCTATCCCTATTGAGCCTGGGGCGTGTTGACATTATGCGTCTGCGGCCATGATACGGCGATGCGGCGCCGTTTGTGCGCGTCGCGCCTTGCCTGATTTCGGCCTCGATGTGTCCACACGCTTACCCAAGTGCATGAGGGGCATGATCGCTTGGGTGGCTGTTCGTGACCTCCAGGACAGCCAATGACGGTAATACCAAAGCCGGGGAGCTTGTCGCATCACTGCCAGTCAAGCTCTCCGCGCCTTTATGCCTTCACGATGCCTCCGGATGCCACCGCGCCAATCCCACCCTGCTTGACCCGCGACACCCCTTGAAATTCGCCAAGCGGCTGCTCAACAATCGCCAAGCCTCCAGGCCGTATGGAACTATGGCGCCAGCCAGCGTCTTGATACGGCGTGGCGACGCCCCTTCGTGCCTTACATCATGCAATGCCATTCAACTCGGTACATCGCGCCTTGACGGAAGGCGCGCTGTCTTCATGGGACAACATGCCATGATTTGGCCGCGCATGCGCTGAAAAAAATCGGTCACACGGCCATTTCGCGCGTCATCCGGGCGACTGGCCTCCTTACCACGGCATGAATCGGTTGATGAAGCTCATGGGACGTGAAGCGCTGTTCATGTCGTAACTCATCACGTTCATCGCGCCGGTCATGGCATGCACCGCCTGTCCCATGGAGGCGACATTCTGACTGATCGGTGAGAGGACGTTCATTTTCTGGTTGATTTCGGTCATGCTCTTGTCCATGTTCTTGATGCTGCCATTGAGCGAGGACACGTTCTGGTTCATGCTGGCGACATTGGTGTTCATGCCGTTGACCGATTCCGTGATGTTCTCCATGTTCTCGGACATGTTTTGCAGATCCACGGACATGGTTTCCATATTGTCGCTGATATACTCCAGATGGGTGGACATCAGTTCGATGTTGTTGGAGAGCATGGCAATGTGGTTGGAAAGACTTCCCATGTTCACGCCCATCTTCGGGTCGATGGAGGAGGCCATGGTGCGAATATCCTGGGTAAGGCTGTAGATCAGAAAAAAGCCATACATTGCCAGGATGATGAAGGCAAACAGCGATGGATAGACGATCAGCTCCCAACGACGGGCACTCTTGTCGAAACTCTTGGCAAACTCCGACAGGATCATGGCCGAACATTCGCCACACTCCCGGTAGCGCCCGGCGGGGACGATCGGCATATTCGGCGGCATGGATCTGATTTTGGGGGCAGCTTTCTGACCGTCCATGTTGTCCGGGCTGGTGGGATCCTGGGGAGGCTCCCGCGGTGGTGCGGTGTCCGACATGGATCAGGCTCCTTTCTTGGATGTGCGCGTCACCGGTGGTTTCCCGGATGAGACCAGTTCAGGGTAGAGCGGTTCCATCAGATTCAGAAATTCCTGGGTGGCCTTGCCGCTGGGCGACAGTTCGAATACCGCCCGGCCCTCGCTGAACGAACGACGATAGGCGGTACGCTGGGCAATGCGGGTTTTCAGAATCGTCACCCCCGGCAATGTCGCCAGGGCAGCTTCGGTCTCGTCCGACTCCCGCAGCATGGGATGTGTATCGGCTCGGTTGATGAAAAGATAAATATCCGGTCGCCTGTCACGGTTTGTGGCGGTCTCCTTGATGATCTCCAGAAAGCGCGCCGTGGACCAGACATCCGCCTGACTGGGTGGAACCGGGGAGAGGATGCGATCCGCCTGGGCGATCGCCTGACGCATGGCCCAAAGGTTCGATGCGCCGACATCCACCAACACCTCGCCCTGATGATGGGCCATGATGCGCACCGGATCGCTTTCGGAACGATAGACCTTGATTTCGGGCGTGACCCCCTCTTCGCGGCGTACCTCGATGGCATCGCTCAAAGTGGCCTGCGGGTCGAGATCGAAGGTGATCACGTCCTTGCCAAGTCGCGCCAGCCAGACCGCCAGATTGAAGGTGATCGTGCTCTTGCCACAGCCGCCTTTCAGGTTGCCAACGACGGTGATCATCTGATTTTATTGCGTTCCTTGAGCGCCTTTGGGGTGAACCGGGATCCAGGAAAGGATCTGTATTTCAGAATCATTCAATCTACGCAATATTTATCAAGAATTCAAGTCTCCACCCGCGCATCTGTCCAGGGTGGGATGACATCTGAAATCAGCGCTTCTCAGTCCATGCCACGACGTTCGGAACGGGCAAGCCCCATGGTTTCGTATCGGGCACGGTGAAAGGGCAACGCCTCAAGGCCGATGAGGTCAAAATGTTCCAAAGCTTCACGTCACGGTGCAGACCAGAGAGCAACGGACAACCCAACGTCATGAAAAAAAAGGGCGGCCCAAGGGCCGCCCAGATGCATGAATCGTTCTCTAAGGAACGCAATCCATGGCAGGTCAGACTTACTTGGCAGCCGGAGCCGCTTCGGCGGGCGCAGCGGCGGGAGCCTGCGGAGCGCCCCAGGCACCCGGAGCACCACCCCAACCCGGAGCGCCACCCCAACCCGGAGCACCACCCCAACCCGGAGCGCCACCCCAACCCGGACCATAGCCGTATCCCGGATTCCAGCCGTTGTTCCAGCCGTTGTTCCAGCCGTTGTTCATGTTGTTGTTCCAACCGTTGTTCATATTGTTGTTTCCGCTTCCAGCAGCATCGCCGCTCATGTTGAAGCCGAAATTGCCACCGGCGCGTCCATTGCCGGAGCCGGAGCCGTTGTTGCCCCAGTTGTTGCCCCAGTTGTTGTTGCCCCAGCCATTGTTGTTGCCCCAACCCGGACCATTACCCCACCAAGCGGAAGCTTCCGGCGCCGTCAGCAGCGCGCTACCGCCAATCAGAACCGCCACTGCCAGCACCTTCATTCCAATCTTCATGATCATCTCCAATATAGTATGTGATTGAGAGGGCTAATCCTACCTGAATCCACGCAAACCGTTTACCACCAGCCACCTGGTCCCCAGTTTCCGGGCCCGTTACCAGACCCCCAGTTACCGGGCCACCAGCCGCCTGGCCCACCGTTCCAGGGACCGCCCCCTTGAGGCCCCCAGCCGTTGTTCCATCCATTGTTCAGGCCGTTGTTCCAGCCGTTGTTCCAGCCGTTGTTCCACAAATTATTCGCCCAACCATCCACATCCCCATCCAGGGTGATGGTCAGGTTGCCACGGGCGCGGCCATTGCCATTGCCACTGCCGTTGCCCCAGCCGTTGTTGCCCCAGTTGTTGCCCCAGCCGTTGTTGCCCCAGCCGTTGTTGCCCCAGCCGTTGTTGCCCCAGCCGTTGTCCCACGGACCCCACCAGGCAGAGGCCGTCTCGGGAATCGCCTGACCCAGCAAGGTCAGGAGTCCGGCCAAAGTCAAAATACGCGCCGATCTCTTCATCGATAAGACTCCTTGTCCAAGAGTAGTGCCGGGCGGTTTTGCAATCGACTCAAACCACCCATGTTACCGCGAAGCTCCCAAAGGGAGGCGCACGGCAGGGGTCCACCCATCATGCACGCTTACCACCAACTGCCGCGGCGATATCCATCACCCCACGGACGCTCGGAACGAGGCGGCGCTTGAGGTTCATCCTCGGGAAGACGATAGCCCCACCCCTGGCGCGGACGCTCATAGTAAGAGGGGTCATGCCAACGCCGCTCCACGCGTGGATCAACTGGCGGCTCGTAGGCATCCCAGGGGGAGAGTCCCGCTCCGTAGTAGCCGCGAGCACGATCCCAGTCCCGTGTGGCCGCCCAGCCTAAAGAGCCTGGATCGTTCAAGGGATTTCCGTATCCCGGATGGGGGGAGCGTCCATAATACGGATTTCCGCTTCCCCACATCTCCCATTCCGGATAGAGGCCACCTCGCTCAGTCGCGCCCCATGGATCGTACAGTGGCATGTAGCGATACACTTCTCGCGATTCACCTCGCCGACCGGCGGCGTCGTAATCATTCCAGGAGTTCCGACGGTTGTCCGCCGGCACCGGCTCGCGCACGCGCCCATCCCCGCGCCAACCCTCACCGGTCTGCTCCTGCGGTGGTTTCATCTCCCGCATGAACGAACCCATAAATTTGCCCATGCGTTGACCCATCTCCACAGCGTCCCCCTGATCGGTGGCGCCTGCCATGGTGGGCATGCCGGGCATGTTGGTCACGCCGGGCATGCCAGTCACGCCTGGCATGCCAGTCACGCCGGGCATGGAAGGCATGCCCTCGGCGATGGGGTTTCCGGCTTCCGCGTTCACCGCGCGACCCATCCAAAACAGTCCGATGGCCACGGCAAAAACTAAGTTTTGATAACGCAGAGAAATCCTCATCGGTTCACCGCTGGATCCTGGGTTCGAATCTGGTGCGTCAGACAGGCGCTTATCGACCCATGATATCAATTTGTGCTGTTGTGAAACCAGGAAAGAAATCCCTCCGTGACCATTATTTGTATATGATAATTTTCTAATATACCCTTTCCGGTACGATTGCAAGGGAATTTTCATGGGCGGCTCATTTTTTTGACCAAAAAAGTCAGAATTAGGTTCCTGGATGCCATCTTATGGCGCTTGCTTTTGATAATCCTTGGGAATTTGAAACAGCTCCACAGGTTGAGGCCCCTCCTGGATGTTGGAAAGTTCGACTTGCAAACCATCGGCATAGCGCTCACGGATGGCAATTCCCAATCGGGTATCGATCCAGAGATGGGCTTGGGGGATTTCGAGATGGTCTGGACCCCTCTGCGCGATCTCCCAGTGGATGGTTTGCCGACTATCGATTTTTTCGGTTCCAATCGCGCGACAGATGAGTGATTTATCGCGTCGGCAGGGGCTGTTCGGATCATCGGGCAAAAATGGGCGGGATGGGCTGATTCCTTTACGCTCTGAATATATCTTTTGATCTGGAGCAAGTATCCATGTGGTTTTTTCGATGGCGGGGTATATCATGACGATCTGAATCCCATCCCGCAGGCTTTCACCGCGAACCCCATCTTTAGAAACAAACATTTTTCCGCGGCTATGGGGATTTTTTTTATCCGGACGGGAGCGCGTCACATCCGCGGAAAAGGGTATGGTGACCGATTCGGCCATCAGAGGGGGGGCAGAGAGGGTCAGCAGGAGGAGGATGCCGGTCCAGGAAAGAGAGGGTCGCTTCAGGGAGTGGTCGATGTTTCTGGACATTTTTGCGCGCTGGTACGAGGAAAGGTAGGTAACGTGCGTGCGGGGTGCGACCCCCCTTTCAGCCATGAATCTCATGACGGGAGGTGCATCGGAATGGACTTTTTCGTAAGCGTTATCCCTCACCTCCACCATCCGTGGAACACCCGATGGGCGTCACAAAAAAAAGAGATCTGTTGATCATGCCATTCATGGAAGCCCCAAACTTGCGACGTTCGCAGTCACTTCCAATTTGGCTGCCAGAGCGTTTTGCAATCCGGCTGGCATCCCTGATCCGCATCGGCAGTTCGGAAAATGCCGGACTCTCTCCAAAAAGCTGAGATCAGCGCTCCTCCGGCCAGTAGCGTCCGCCCGAAGATCCGCTGCCACGTCCCCACCAATTGCCTTCACTCCGAGGCCGCTCCTCTTCATAGCCGCCTGCGCGCGGATAGCGCTCCTCATATCCGCCACGCTCTCGGGAAGGATCCTCTCCCGAACGGTAGCCTCCGCGTCCATCGTTCCGTTGATAGGGTCCGTCCCAGCGGGAGTAACCCCCTCGATCCGGCGGATAATCGCGATATCCTAGGCGGTTCGGATCCTGATCCCGCCCATAACCGTCACCCCAGCGTTCACCCACAGGGGAGGAATAGCGCTCATCCAACTCATTCCGTTGGCCGGATCCGCCACCATGGGCATAACCGGGATCCTCCCATTGCGAGGGTACCCTTCCCCAAGGACGGCTTGAGCCGCGAGCCCCTTCGTTCCAGCCGCGACCCGGGCCGCGCATGGCACCGCTCATCGGTGGAGCCTCTTCCCTCCGCCCCTCGCGCCACGGTATGCTGCGATCATCCTCTTCGTAGTCGCGGCGCGGCTGGGCCGGACGGACCTTGAACGGCGTTTTCTCCGGTTCGACCCGATAAAAGCCGGAATTCCATTGGGAATCCTCTTCGGCAGACGCCAACGGCGCCCAGCCGGTGATGATCCACAAAACCAGAACGATCGTCCGTTGCGTGCCACGTCGTGCAGCACCCAACCAGAACCAATCCATATGATGCATCGACGATTCCATCGGCCTCATCTCCAGGGATTGCCGTCCTGACCATACCACTCACTGCCTGGATTCCAGCCCTCCCCAGAGGGCGATGGATCGGTCAGCGGACCTGCGGGGAGAGTCAAGACGCCTCGTGACGGAATCTCCCCAGAGAGGTCCGGGGGTGGTTCCCTGCCAGGCCGACCAGGGGCTCCCAACACCGACGGCGATGGCGCGAACAGCGGATCCTCCCCGCTCATGAATCCCTGCTCAATCCGCTCGATGGCGGGTTGGCTTGAAGGCCCATTCGTGCCAACGTCCGATGAACCCGCTTTGGAATTCGGCGCCTTTTCCGGCTTTCGTCCCCGTTCCGACACTCCCCCTTCCCCTGCGCGATCCATGGATCGCACACTCCCCTGGGGAGGCGGACGGCTCCCTTCATCCCGTTTCCCAGGTGGCAGACGACGCTTCTCCTGCCCGACTTTCCCAGGGGGGGCGGGAGGTGGCGGCTGGGGAGCCTCCTCGAACTGCTGAAACGGACCATCCTCCATAAGATGCAGTGGTTTCTCACGCTCTGGAGCACCAGAGTCCCGAGGATTCCCCCACAATCGGATGCCACCATCGGATTCGGATGGGCCGAAAGCGCCCTCCTGATTGGGCAGATGAACCGGTTTTTCTTCGCCAAACGCCCATACCTGACTTGCGAGCGTACAGCCGATCAGAAGCATCGTCACGACCAGACCGCTGCGCGCGCCACGACTCATCAAGCGTCCCCGCGCGACTCGTCCGTCTTACCGTGATCGCTTTTCAGGCGAATGCCACGCCGGACAATAGGCTTAGGCTTGGACTCCTCGCTGCCGGTTTCACCGGGCTCGATCCTGGATTCCGGAATGATTTCGCGTGGCGCGTTCACCTCTGGAACCGAGGTCTCGGTTCGCGTCTGAGTGGTGGTCGGTTGCGGGATCGGTGCGGCACCCGTATCCGGCTCCAGCACCACGGGCGGCATCGGCGGCGGCGTTACCGGCTTCGGTCGGGCCTTGGGTTTGGACTTCTTGGGACGAAAGATCAGCCCACAGAAGAGTTGCCAGAGGGCGAGCAGAATTCCGGTCCTCGGCGTCTTGTTCACCTTGGCCTGCTTGGGTGCGGAAGAAGCGGGCAGATCGGCCTCGCAGACTCCGGCGCCACCGGCATGCGACGAAGGCATATGTTCCGGATGGACGAAAGCATGGCTGGCGCTCACGCAGCCCAACGGAATCACCAGCAGAGTCAGCAGGGTCGAGACCAGGGAACCGAACAGCAGAGAAATCGCCATGCCCTGGAAGATGAAATCCCCCAGGATCACGCTCGATCCGGCCACAAGCGCCAGAGCGGTGATGATGATGGGCCGGGTGCGTGCCTTGCACGAGAGAATCACCGCATCGCGCACGCTGGTGCCGCGCATGATCTCCTGTTGGGCGAAGTCCACCAGCAGAATCGAGTTGCGCACGATGATCCCTGCCAGGGCAATGAAACCGATCATCGAGGTGGCGGTGAATTTGGCGTCCAGAAGCCAGTGCCCCGGCAGAATTCCCAACAGCGTCAACGGGATCGGCGCCATGATCACCGCCGGCAGCACGAAGTTGCCAAACTCCCACACCACCAACATGTAGATCAGGATCAAGGCCACGCCAAAGGCCAATCCCATGTCGCGGAAGGTTTCATAGGTGACCACCCATTCTCCGGTCCATTCAAAGGCCGATTGGGTGTAGCTCTTGGGCGGACCCATCATCTCGCCGGTGATCTTCACGCCATCCGGCGCGGTGTAACTCTTGAGCATCGCCTCCACGTCCATCATGGCGTAGATCGGTGCATCCAAACGCCCTTCCACCTCGGCGGTCACATACTCGACCGGTCGCAGATCCTTGTGGAAGATGATCGGATCGTGCGCCTGCTTGACAAAACGACCCAACTCGCCCAACGGCACGATTTTGCCCTGGGGGTTGATCAGGGGAAGATCGCTCACGCTCGAAATGTTGGAACGCACTCCCATCGGCACTTGCAACACGATATAGGTCGGTTCGAGCACGCTGCCGCGCTTCACGTCACCCACCTGGGCGCCACCCATGGCCATGCCGAGGTTGCGGTTGATGGCCTCCACGGTGATGCCACGGCGGACCGCCTTTTCGGTGTCCACCTCGAACCGCCAGATGTCATAGGGTTCGCGCATGTAGGTATCGACATCCACCAGGGAGGGCGATTTCTTGAACATGGCCTCCATGTCACGCGCCAGTTTGTGACGGGTGTCGGCATCCGGACCGGTCACCTCCGCGACCACGGATTGCAGCACAGGCGGTCCGGGCGGCATCTCCACGATCTCGATGTTGGCACCGACCTCGCGCGCCATCGGCGTGAGCAGTTTCCGTGCGTCGACGGCGATGTCGTGGCTGGTACGCTTGCGTTTGCTCTTGTGCAGCAGCTGCACCTGGATGTCGGCGTGCCAGGCATCCTGACGGAGATAGTAATGCCGCACCATGCCGTTGAAGTTGAACGGCGAGGCTGAACCCACATAGGTTTGCAGCGCCGTGACCTCCGGGATCTGGGTTTTAAGCGCTTGGGTCATGCGCCTTGCCAGATTGGTGGTCTTGGGCATGGCCGTCCCTTCCGCCATGTTGATCACCACGTTGAACTCTGGCTTGTTGTCGAGCGGCAGGATCTTCACCGTGACATCCGTGGTGTAGAAAAGCAGCATCGACAAAAAAAACAGTCCGATGAGCAGCAGCAGGAAGCCATACCCCTTGACCTTGCTGTCCAGCAGGGCCGGGATGATCCAGCGAAAGAATCTTTCCAGACGTTCCGAGCTTTTAAGCTCACGGTCGGAGTGGTGATGCAAGGAGCGCATGCTCGGTTTGATGAGCTGTGCCAGCCAGGGGGTGAAGATGAAGGCGGCAAGCAGCGAAAAGAGCATGGCTACCGAGCCCAAGGCCGGGATCGGCAGCATGTAGGGGCCCATCATGCCGCGCACGAAGCCCATGGGCAACAGGGCGGCGATCACGGTGAAGGTGGCGAGAATCGTCGGGTTGCCGACCTCGCGCACCGCATCGATGGAGATCAGATGGCAGCATTTGTCCTCCAGCAGCCAGCGCCGGTAGATGTTTTCCACCACGACGATGGCGTCATCCACCAGGATGCCAATGGAGAAGATCAAGGCGAACAGACTCACGCGGTCGATGGTATAGCCCATGATGAGCGCCGCGAAGACGGTCATCAGGATCACCACCGGGATCACGATCAGGGTGACGGTCGCCGGTTTGAAGCCGAGGGCGAACCATACGAGTACCGTGACCGCCATGGTGGCGACCAGCAGCTTGAAGAGCAGTTCGTTGACCTTTTCGTTGGCGGTCTCGCCGTAGTTGCGAGTGACGGCGACGTTGACGTTCTTGGGGATCAGTCGCCCTTTGAGCTCCTCGATCTTGGCGAGCACGCCATTGGCCACGGTGACGCCGTTGGCGCCCTTCTTCTTGGCGACCGCGACGGTCACCGCTGCCGCCTGGTTGGCCTTCGGGCCATTGGGATCAGCCGCCGGACCGGTGGTGTAGGTTGCCATGCGTTGCGTCTCCTCCGGACCGGAGAAGACTTCAGCCACATCACGCACCCGGATCGGCTGGTCGCCGTGGGTGCCGATCATCAGGCGGGCCACGTCGTGGGCGTTTTTCAGAAAGGCGCCGGAGTAGACCTGAAAGCCCAAGTCCGAGGATTCGACGCTGCCCAAACCCTTTTCGCTGTTGGCCGTGCGGATGGCCTGGGCGATCTGGTCGAGGGAAATGCCATAACCGCTGAGACGTTCAGGAGAGACTTCGACCCGGATCTGCTCCGGACGACCGCCGACCACGAAGCTCTGGCTGGCGTTTTCCACTTCGTTGAGCTTTTGCAGAACGTCAAGAGCCAGAATGCGCAGCGAGGAGTCATCCACATCGTTGGACCAGAGGGTCAGGGTGACCACTGGCACGTCATCCACCGCCTTCGGCTTGACCAGAGGTTTGGTCACGTCCGGAGGGATCAGATCCATATGGGATTCGAGCTTGTCGTAGAGCTTGACCAGTGACGCCTCCATGTCCTGGCCCACGTCGAACTCGACGGTCACCATCGCCTGACCGCGCACCGAAGCGGAATAGACGTGTTTGACCCCTTTGATTTCGCTCATGATCCGTTCAAGAGGCTCGGCCACGAGGGTGGAGACCTGATCCGCCGAGGCACCGGTGTAGCGCACAAAAATGTCCACCATCGGCACCGAGATTTGGGGATCCTCCTGACGTGGCGTGAGGATCAGTCCCATGATGCCCATGGCCAGACAGGCAAAAAGCAGCAGTGGCGAGAGTGGCGAGTGGATGAAAGTCTTGGCCATCGAACCCGCCACCCCGAGATTGTGCGCAAGGGTGGTGGGAGTCGGGGGAGGGGGCAGCGAATCTTTGTGGGATGTCGTCATGGTTCGCGCTTCCGGGTCGCAGGGTTCGGGGCCACCGCTCAGGAGAGGTCTTTAATGGTTGAAGCGGAACTCGTTACCGAGGTCGCTCCGGATGGGTCAGGAGTGTGGTGCTCTTGGTGAGGAAGCGCCACGGATGGGGGGTGGGGATTCACCCCCCATCAAGCCAATGCTCAGTGCTGCTTCTCCATCTTTTTGCCAGCGGGATTGGTGGCAGAAGGGCTCCAGTCCGTAGCCATGCCGCTCGGTGGCGTGGAAAGAATCCGTTCGCCGACCGACAGACCCGACAGTACGCTGACCGATTTGTCGTCCACGAAACCGCCCAGACGGATCATGCGCAATTGGGGATCCTCCCCTTTCTGGTCCGGGGCGATCAGCACCGCCGGGAGACTGCCGCGCCAGATGACTGCGGATTTGGGTACGATCGGCATGCTCTTCACCGGCGTGGTGACATCCGGAATCATGACCTCGGCGTACATGCCGGGACCGCCAGGGGAATCCTTGGGCAGATCGAGCTTGACGGTCACCGTATGCCGTTGGGCGTCGGCCATGGGATAGATCTGGGAGACCTTGGTTTCGACGCGAGCTTCGCCGACATCGAGTTTGGCCGGGATGATCATATCCTTCTGGATGCCTGGCATGAGCCGTGCCGGGATATCCACCTTGACCTGGAGATGACGGGTATCCGCAAAGGTCAGAAGGGGCATGCCGGGTTGTACGGTATTCCCCTTTTCGATGTGTTTGGCCACGATCACGCCGGAGAAGGGGGCGATCGACTTGGTATCGCGCAGCTTGGCTTCGAGTTCCTGCAATTTGGCCTGGGCCTGGGTACGGGCTGCGTAGGCTTGATCGATCTGCGAACCCTGATTGTAGATGCGGGCGCGACGGGTGAGTTCGGGGTTGTCGATGCCGATCATGCTGGACATGGGGCGTGTGACCATGTAGTCCCACATGCGCGGCATGGCCATGCCGGTATTGTCCGCGCCGCCGTAATCCGAGCCACTGTAGACCTGACGGGTATACTGCACGCGGGAATTCTTCCAGTTGACATCCGCGGATTCGAGTGACGCCTGAGCCGAGCGACGCATGGCCAGGAGATCATCGTTATCCAGGGCGACCAGGACGGTGCCACTTTTGAACCAGTCACCCTCGACACCGGCGATATATTCGACCCGACCGGGCATCTGCGCGGTGAAGGCGACCTCCTTGAAGGGGACCACGGTACCGCCCAACGTCGTGGTGGAACCAATCGAGCCGGCTTCGACCATAATGATGTTCCCATTGGCATGCGCCGATGGCGCGGCCAGGGTCACCATGAACGCGGCGAGAAGCGCGAGGTACGTTTTTTGGTTGGTCATGACGTGCGTGCCCCCTTGACTGACGATGAAGACCCCGGCCTCCGTTCCGAGGCCGGGGTGATCAATCTCTCGATATTCGAGAGAGTTTTATACCCGTCCCATGACGGTGAACGACTTGATGAACGGGCCGGCCATGCGCGGATCCTTGATCATCGCGCCATAGTCGCCCACTTCGAACTTGAGCTTGCGGGTGGTATAGGCCATGCCCAGACCCATCATGCCCAGTCCTTTTTCGATCCACTTGTTCCAACTCTCTTCACTGGCGCGCAGATCCCAGTTCACATCCTCTCCGGCATAGGCGCCACTTTTGACGGCCTTGCCTTCCTCGATCACCAGCACCCCGCGCGGTGCATCCTCGCCATCGATGCCGTAGGCGATGGTCGAGTTGAAGCCGATTTTGGCCAAGGCATCGGCCAGATCCGGTTCGTTGTTCCATTCCGTCTGAAAGCGATTCATCCATTGCGCGGAAAACAGATCAGCCATGTGCGTGGTTCTCCTTTATTTTTCATTAATAGGGCTGGATTGGGGCGGAATGGCACCCGCCTGGATCCTGGTACAAAATAGCCCTTGATTATAAGAGAATCCTGTTGCGTTCGCCAAATTTTTTTTCCAAGGTCGCTCACGAGAGGCGATCTTCCGGTGAAATGGAGGTGGAATCACCTACCCTGCTGGTCGATTTGGCGAAAAGTGACCATCCGCAACCTATGAATCGGCAGGTTGGGGATGGAACTTAAACGATGATACGATTTTGGATGCTTTTTACTGCCAAAGGAAAAAAAAGGGCGATGAGCATGAGCAGAGCGGACAGGTGCCAGAGAGGGGATTCGAAAGGCAGACCGGTGGTGAGCGGACGGATGAGGGCGACCACGTGGGTGAGGGGAAAGAGTTCGGTGGCGAGTTTGAGGGGGAGCGGCAGGGTATCGACGGGGAAGAAGACACCGCAGAAGAGGAACATGGGAGTAATGATCAAGGTGAAGTAATACATGAAGAAATCATAGTTCGGGGCGAGGGCGGTGATCACCAGGCCCATGGAGCCGAAGGTGATGCCGGAGAGGAGCACCACGGGGAGGGCGAGCAGGGCGGTGGGTGCGGTGACGGCGCCCATGAGCCAGCCGACGAAAAGAATGGCCGATCCGGAGAGGAGGGATTTGGTGGCGGCCCAGCTTACTTCTCCGGCCACGATATCGGGGATCCGCAGCGGGGTGGCGAGCATGGCGTGGAAGGTTTGTTGCCGGGTCATGCGGGTGAAGCTGTTGTAGATGGACTCGAAGGTGGCGGCATACATGGAGTTGGAGGCGAGGATCCCGGCGGTGAGATAGACCGGGTAGGGGAGGTCGCCCATGGTTTCGACGTAGCGGCCAAGGCCGAAGCCCATACCGAGTAGATAGAGGAAGGGTTCTCCCAGGTTGCCGATCACGGAGGTGGCGATGTTTTTGCGCCATACCAGCAGATGGCGCCGCCAGACTTGCACGAAGAGCGGGGAGGGGAGGATCGCGTGTCTCATGGGGTGAGGATCATGCCACGAATGCACGCGAAAGGGAACGGCGGAGCGATGTGCGCCCCACGGTATTCGGATCGGTCAATCGGCATGTTTGGGTGATCGGCGGTGGCGCGAAGTGTCCGGGAGTGACGCGTTCACCTGAGAGGTTGGTCGGTGATGCCATCCATGATATCGCCGTACCCGGGAAATCCGCAGTCAATTCGAGCGTCGCGCCCCAATTGCTTTACCATGTGGCGTGCCATCCATGGTCCGCATCGGCTGTTTGGCAAGTACCAAACAGCCGATGCGAGCGGTTGTTCATGGGTTGAGGTGGGGTGCAAGCGCCTCTTGCCTCGTGGATAGCCGTTTCAGGACTCTATGGATGGCAGGTATCGGCTGACCGCGCATCAGCCTGTCCGTCAGGTTGCCCGGATAGGGGTTCGATCTACAGGCCCGTCAAAATGCTTGTCTAAACGGCACAGATGGGTTAAGATGATCATTCCGGTCGGCAAGATATCGTTGTATGTGTGACACGATATCGACCCGCACGGCGCGCGGAGGAGTTCCAGAGCGGTTGAATGGGACGGTCTCGAAAATCGTTGTGGGGGTAACCCCACCCAGGGTTCGAATCCCTGCTCCTCCGCCATTTTCTCATTCAGTTTCATACAATTCTGTTCAAAATTCCCTTGTAAAATCGACAATTTCCGGATACCCTTTGTTCAACCTCGTTCGTCCCGATTCGCTCAAATTTGCGATTTTATTGTGGGTACGATTGTGGGTAGGCCATTGTGGGTGGTATTGTAGGTATCGTATAGGGAAACTTGCAAATGCCGAAACTTGCTCCAGGACAACTCACAGCATTAAAAGTGGCGAAAATCCGCAAAGTTGGCTTGCACGCCGATGGCGGAAATCTTTATCTCCAAGTATCCGGACTGCAAGCAAAATCCTGGATCTTCCGTTTCCGCATGACCGGACGTGATCGCACGATGGGCTTAGGAAGCGTGCAGGATGTTCCCCTTGTTGAAGCCAGGGCGCGAGCCACCGAGGCCAGAAGACAGGTTCAGTCCGGCATCGATCCAATCGACACCCGCCAGCAAGCCCGCCAGCAAGAGGAAGCCAAGCGCACGACTTTCAAGGATTGCGCGGTTGCCTTCATTCAAGCGCACAAGGATGGCTGGTCCAATCCCAAGCACATCGCACAATGGACCAGCACACTGACCACCTACGCATTCCCAGCCATTGGAGAGACCCCGATTGCTGAGGTGGGTACCGATCAGGTTTTGGCGATTCTGGAACCGATCTGGACAGCCAAGGCGGAAACCGCCTCCCGCGTTCGCGGGCGAATCGAAGCCGTCTTGGATTGGGCTACCGTCCGGCAATACCGGCAAGGCGAGAATCCGGCCAGGTGGAAAGGTCATTTGGATCACCTGTTGCCAGCACGCTCCAAGGTGACCAGGGTCGAGCATCACGCCGCACTGCCCTATCGGGAGTTGCCCGGCTTCATGCTGACGTTGCAGGAACAGGATGGGGTTGGCGCGCTGGCCTTGCAGTTCACCATTCTGACCGCCACCCGCACCAGTGAGACGTTGAACGCAATGTGGCGTGAGATCGACATGGACACGCGGACATGGACAATCCCCGCCGAAAGGATGAAGGCCGACAAGGAACACCGTGTCCCTTTGAGCGATTCGGCCATATCGATTTTGCAGCGCATGCGCGAGCGGCGGGAATCGGAATTTGTCTTTCCCGGCAATCGGCGCGGCAACCCCCTATCCAACATGACGATGTTGATGACACTGCGCCGCATGGGGCGTGGCGATCTGACCGCGCACGGCTTCCGATCCACCTTCCGCGATTGGGCGGCTGAACAGACCTCCTATCCGCGCGAGGTGTGTGAAATGGCATTGGCGCATGCCGTTGTCGGTGTGGAAGGAGCTTATCGTCGTGGCGACATGTTCGAGAAACGTCGCTCACTTATGGAGACGTGGGGGGCGTTTGCACAATGAAAGGGTTGAAGTGGCGTTCCCTCCCTCAAATGTTAGACTACCTAATGAAGAATCAGTTTAGTTTGCCACAACAAAATAGACTTGTAAAAGTTTCAGATCTTTTAGAAAGGAACAGAAATACGGCTATAGATACCATTGAAGACTATCGTAACAACTATATTTCGTTTCAGCAATATGAATATAGGATCGAGCTCCTTGGTGAGACAAAGAAAAAAATGCTCGAACTGTCATCAAAGAAGATGAAGGAACTTCTGACCGACAAGACGATCATTTGCTTCGGATACGGATCAATAAGTGAGCCGGAAAGAATGATAATTCCTGAACAGCATTGGCCTTTTCTTAATTTTGACTTTGAAAACAACAGAGCAATAGGAAACGGTTTGTTTTGGGGAAGTTTAAAATTGATTTATTGTACTAAGTTGTCAGAAAATCAAAAATCTGAAACTTGAAGAAATAATCAGAAATACAAAGAAATGGATGCCGCCTGAAAAACAGAGTTCTTCAATTGACCTGATTGGTTCATTGCGTGTCAAATTGGAAACGGATATAAAATCTGTTCCTGACGAACCGCCAGCCAAGAACATCGCTCAGGACGAACCGCCAACCAAGAACATCGCTCCGGACGACTCGCCAGCAGGGGGCGTTGTTCCAAACGACCCTTGGGCGTTTCTCCCAAAGCAAGAGCCTGCGCGCGAACATGCAAAAAAGGTCATCAAAAAAGCCGCGCAAATCATCGCAGATGAAGCAAAATACGATCCTAACCAACTTCGTCATGGCGGCTCGCTGTCTGCATCAGCAATCGCGAGTATCGCTGACGATGAATCTTTAAACTGGTGGGAACGTCAGGATAGAGAAGACCCTCCAACGCAACGAAAAATGGCCGAACACATCAGCAAGTGGCTAAAGTCCGGACAACCTGATCCCAAGACGATGCCAATTTAAGCAATCTCTAATATTATGCGCAGCGCGAATTGTTTTTATACGCAGCGCACACAACATTTTGGCCGTACCTCAACCCTGCGAGTCATACTTCTCCTCACGTTCAACGCAAACCGTGAGGATTTAAAAATGACCGCACCGATTCAATATCAGCTCCCCGAAACCGGCTTTCTGCGCATTCGACAAATCATCGGCGATCCGCGCGCCAACCCGCCAACCCCTCCGATTATCCCCGTCAAAGCCACGACCTGGTGGAACGGCTGCAAGAGCGGTCGATTCCCAAAACCCGTTCGCCTTGGACCGAATTCAACCGGTTGGCGCGTCGAAGATATCCGAAAACTGGTGGAGGATATGTCCGCCGGTGCGGCGCGGTGAGGGGGAAGCCATGGCCGAAGAACGAAAAAGCCCGGCTGGCGGGCCGGGCGAGAACTTTCAAACACGCAACCATTTTACCGAAAACACTACAAAAGCACAAGTAAACCTCGCCGATGCACGCAAATTTTTGCAGGCTGTTGGTGGTGATGGGCCGTTCTGCTTCCAGTTAATCAACTCAAACGGAGGTCAGATTCTAAAGAGCGTTCCTTTTGACGAACAATGGTCGAACTATATCGCTCAACAGAACTTAAAAGGAGATAATGTCTTCGTAACTGTCAACCAAACAGACGGCATAGGACGCAAAACAAGCAATATAACTCGCGTCAGAGCAATTTTTGTTGATCTGGACGGCGCACCATTCCCGAATAATATTCCACTAACGCCAAGCGTTATTGTTAATAGTTCACCAGGAAAATTTCACATTTACTGGTTTGTTGATGACTTGCCGCTAGAAGAGTTTAGGGTAATACAAAAAAATATTGCACACATGTTCGATGGTGATCGAATGGTTATCGATCTACCGCGCGTCATGCGTGTTCCAGGGTTCTTGCACTTAAAGAATGAACCGTTTTGCTCGGAACTACTATACAGCGATCCGACCCGTTACACTGCGGATCAGATACGAAATGCGTTCAGACAACCATTTCAACCAGAAACGGTTGTTGTTGAAGCGGCTTCAACTGCCGATATTTCGCCATACGCCAGACGCGCGCTTGAATCGGAGGTTGCGCGCGTCCTGACTGCTCAACAAGGCACCAGAAATGCCACCTTAAACGAAGCGAGCTTCAAACTCGGGTCGCTCGTCGCATCTGGTGCGCTGTCACGAACCATGGTTGAGGTCTCATTGTTGCGCGCGGCGGCAGGATGCGGCCTACTAGCCATGGAAGCTGGTGCGACGGTCAAAAGTGGCATCGAGAGCGGTCTGCGACACCCGCGCAAGGTGCACGAACCACAATACCGCGAGCCTTCGTTCATCGAGATGTTTCCAGATCGGCAACCGTTGAAAGATTACCCGTTTTCCGATCTGGGCAATAGCCAGCGATTGCTTGAAATGCACGGTCAAGATTTACGGTTCGTCGAACAATGGAAAACGTGGCTCGTTTGGAATGGCAAATGTTGGTCACCAGACCGTAACGGGGAGGTTCAGCGCCGTGCCATAGCAATGACGGAGGTGTTTCGGCAAGATGAGTTTAAAAATAATGGCATTTACAGCAGAGAATTTAAGTTCGCACAGCGTAGTCAAAACCGACCATCAATCGATAATGCAATAACACTCGCTCGAAGCAATCTTATTGTTGCGGCAATTCCAGAACAATTTGACACAAAAAGTTTGTTGCTGAACGTTGAAAACGGAACAATCGATCTACAGACAATGAAACTCCGAAAACATTGTCGTGACGATATGATTACAAAGACCTTACGCATTCAATATGACAAAAACGCGCAAAATGCACGATGGTTGCATTTTGTCAATTGGTGTACATGCGGCGATGTTGAACTTGCTCGATTCATTCAAAAAGCAGTCGGATACAGTCTGACAGGCGAAACATCCGAACAGATATTGTTCTATCTTTACGGACTTGGCGCAAATGGAAAATCCACATTTATTGAAACGATCTTTCGTTTGCTCGAATCGCTTGCAGAAAGAATACCTTCCGAAAGCCTGATGTTACAGAAAAGCGGATCTGGTCAATCAAACGATATTGCCGGTCTGGTAGGAAAACGTTTGGTTGTTGCTAATGAAGTCGGTGAAGGTGTAACGCTCAACGAAAGTCGAGTCAAAGAAATTACCGGCAGCGACATGGTTGCCGCCCGACGACTTTATCAGGAGTTTTTCAACTTCAGGCCACAATTCAAATTGTGGATCGTTGGGAATCACCGACCAATCATCAAGGGGACCGATCACGGGATCTGGCGGCGGATCCGGATGATCCCCTTCAACGCGCAAATCGCTGAGGCGGACAAAGATCCGTATCTCCAGAGCCTGTTGCCGAATGGCTCGACAAGGCCACAAATCGGTCGTCTAGCCTCAACCTGTCTTCATCAGGCTGTTTTTCCCCACTGATGGCGGGAATTCCGCTCTCAGTGAAGCCATTTTCCCCCTTTTCGTCCCATCAGGACGCATTTCGAGTGCAGTTTCTTTAGATTGTGCGTGGCAGAGTGCAGATTCCACTCTCCACTGCACAGTTCCAGTCCCCGCAAGCGGAACTCATCCGCTCCCTGGGTTTCTTTCATCTGGCCGAAAACCGGTTCCACCGTCTGGCCGCGCTTTTTGTACAGCTCCTTGCCTCGCTTGGTCAAAAGTTTGCGCTCCATCTTCTCTCGGGCCGACAACCCTTTGGGAATTCGGCCACGGGGCGCATCCTGATCCTGCATCGCCTGTCGTTGCTTCCAATCCTTGCGCGTGGCAATCAGCAATTCACAATCATACGTCCCCACTTGATCATTGTTGAGGCTCTTACAGAGGCGTTTGCGAAGACATCCATCCAAGGTGAACCGCCCGCCACCATCGCGCCAGAGACCACGCCGAAGGCATCCACACAAGATGAACCGCCCCAAGAGCCAGCGCCACATGCTCCCTCGTGGGGATTTTTGCCAAAGAATGAACCCTATTGTGTGCGCGTCATCGCGATCTGCCAAGAGGCGCACAGGCTCCTTGCCCAAGAACAATCCCACGGACTGAATTTGCGCCATGGAAATCAATTGTCAGCCAGCAAAATCGCGAAAGAGCTGGTAGAGCAAAGTGAATCTTGGTGGGACCAGAGTAAACTTGAGGGCGAAATATACACCCATGTGAAAATATGTGAGTGGGTCAACACATGGATTAAAGAGGGCAAGCCTGACCCGAAAACGGCACCAAAAAATATTTTATAGTTAATCAGCAAATATTGAGGGTATTGACCACAGTGAAGACAGTTTTTTGACGTACTAAAGTCGTACAAAGCACGCTCTGGCCATCTTCAACCAATTCCATCGAGGATTGAGAAATGGCCAAAATTCTTCGAAACGTGTCACCCACCCATGCACTGTCTGTAGAAGCTTCCCCGCCACAACAACCTGATCGCATTTTGCGTCGCCGCGAGGTTCAAACACGCGTCGGAACCCCGTGTTCAACGCTGTACAACTGGATCGAGAAAGGGATTTTTCCGAAACCGATTCAGCTTGGGCCGCGCAACGTTGGGTGGCTGGAATCGACGGTTGCCGCGTGGATCGCCTCGCGCCAGCCTGCTCGGTGACCACTCATGGACGCGCCCCAACAAAAAAGCCGTCAGGCTGCCACCCCCGACGGCTTAAATCATGGACGCGGGATCAATTATACCGCGACATCACCGCAATCTCAAAGGCTTGATGCCGACCAGGTGAAATCAGTTGCTCAACGACGCTGGCGCGAGATCCTTGGACGGCTTGCCCCCGAACTCTCCGAAGCGATCAACAAAATGCCACGTCATGTTGCCTGCCCCGTCCACGGTGGGCGAGATGGGTTCCGACTTTTTGCCGACGAGTCTGGAGGTGGCATCTGCAATTCCTGCGGTTCGTTCCCGGACGGGTTTTCCCTGCTCCAATGGTTGCGCCGGTGGGCGTTCCCAGAGACGCTTCAAGAGGTTGCCTCCGTGCTCGGGATGACGCGCGATCCTTACAGGAAGGCGCATGTCGTCGCCCAGTGTCCGCCGAACCCATCTCCACCAAATCGGGACTCAAAGGCCGTCTTGGAGCGCCTGCGCGCCACCTGGGCCGAATCGCTGCCGCTCGACCACCCGGAGGCGGACCCGGTGCGGCGCTACATGGTCAATCGTGGGCTGGGCGAGATCCTTTCCGATCTGCCAAGCGGGGTGCGCTGCCACCCATTACTGTCGTACTGGCTGGAGGGACGTGAAGTTGGGAGATTCCCGACGATGCTGGCGCTGGTCCAAGATCTGGCAGGGCGGGGTGTTTCGCTTCACCGCACATACCTGGCCAGCGATGGCATCAAAGCCCAAGTCCCCGAACCAAAAAAATTGATGAAACCTATCCGCCATGGGGCCACCCGAGGCGCGGCGATCAGGCTTTATCACTCAAATGAGAAAGTTCGACATCTGGAAGTTGCCGAGGGCGTCGAAACCTCGCTTGCGGTTCGTGCGGCGACCGGTGCGGCGGTTTGGGCAACCATTACGGCGGGTGGCATGGCGGCGCTGCAACTGCCAGCCGGAATCCGAACTGTGGATATCTGGGCCGATCTTGACCGAACCGGAGTTGGGCAACAGGCCGCCATCGAGCTGGCGCGACGCCTGACCAGCGAAGGGCGTGTTTGCCGCATCCTGGTGCCGCCTGGACCGATCCTAGATGGTTCCAAGGGAGTTGACTGGCTTGACGTGTTGAACGGCGAGTCAGCGCGAAAGGAGGCCGGATGAACGCCGAGCCATTTCATGATGCCGCCAGCGAGGCCGAGCCGTTTTGCGAAGAGTCGTTCAGCCGCGCCGAGGATCCGAGAACCGAAGCGAACCATCCGCCAGCATGGTTTAGTCTGGAAGAATGCCGAGTCACAACCTGGATCGACACCCCGCCCCCGTCGCGCCGATGGCTGATCGATGGCGTCATGCCAGCCAACAAGAACCTATTGATCGTCGCTCCGGGCGGTACTTCAAAATCCATGTTTGCCGTGCAATTGGCGTTAAGTATCGCGACCGGAAAACCGTTTTTGAACCGCTGGTCTGTCGGTGAGTCTGGCGCGGTGTTGCTGCTTGCCGCTGAGGATGACCGTGACGAACTCCACCGACGGTTCCACCATGCCGCCCAGGCATTGACCGGGGGTGATGTCGATGGCGGTGATTACGCGCGGCAATTGATCAAGGATCGCATTTTCGCCGTTTCGTTGGTTGGGCAACGGAACTTGATGACCGGTAAGGAGCGCGACCAAGTTTTTCAAACCGAGCGCGTTTGCCAACTGATTGCCGAGGCACGCAAGATCCCGAACCTTCGGTTGATTGTGATTGACCCTCTCGCACGTTTTCAGGGGGGGCAAGAAAACGCGTCCGACGATGTGACCCGATTCGTTGAGACTCTGGAACAAATAGTTCAGGAGACCGGTGCGGGGGCGCTGTCGATCCACCATGCGAACAAGGCGTCCATGATGCCTGGCACACAAACCACTCAAGCAGCTTCGCGTGGTTCGAGCGCGCTGACTGACGGCGTTCGCTGGCAGGGCAATCTGTCCACGATGTCTGAACAGGAGGCGCGCCGCTTCGGGGTCAAATCGGATGACCGAAAAAAACTCGTCCAGTTTTCCGTGGTAAAGAATAACTATGGGCCACCTATCTCGGAAATCTGGTTGCGCCGTGGCGACCATGGGGTGTTGTCGGGCGAGATGTTGGAGACGCCCAGGGATGCCGAGGATACGACGATTCTGGCCAGGGTGATTGAAATTCTGCGACGAGAATTCGACGAGGGCCGTGAATTCTCCAAGAACGGTTTTGAACAAAAATTCGGCGGGATTTCTGGTGAGCTTGGGTGCGCCGAAAAACGGCTCAGATTCGTGCTCACGGAGGCGGTGGGTCAAGGGGTGCTCGAACTCCGCTCCCCACAGAAACCCACCCGCAGCGTTCGCGAGGTGCTCGCCGTCGTGGAATCCGATCAAAGGGGGGAATTCTGATGATCGCGGCCACGGTGGAATGCTGTTTTCAGTCCGGCAATAGTCCGGCAAAACTTGTCCGGCAAAGGGATGTGCCACGCTGGACGCCTACTCTCGCAACGGGTTCAGTCCGGCAAAGTCCGGCACCTACTCTCGCAACGGGTTCAGTCCGGCAAAGTCCGGCAAAACGCCTTGCCGGGCTGAAGTCCAGTATCCACGCGGTGTTCAGTCCGGCAACCCAAAAATGTCTTGCCGGGCTGAAGTCCAGTATCCACGCGGTGTTCAGTCCGGCAACATCTCACCCCCTAAAGGGGGAGGATTTGAGTCCTCCCCTTTGGGGGATTTGGACCCGAAGAGATCCGTCCTGGACGGCTACCGTCCAAAGCACCAACCAAACCTTCAAAGGAAATTAAAATGACCAATGAACGAATTGTCAGCATCATCCCGGCGTCCCCTGGCTGGCTCGCGGTGTTTGGCTGCGAGGCTGGGCCAACGGATCAAACTCCCCTCGCCTGTTGGGCTCTGCTTGAAAACGTGCGCGGGGACCGTCGAGTTGTCGGCATGGTCGCGTCGCATGGCGTGATCGAGCCTGCGGACTATGTCGGAAATTTTCAGAGCTACAGTCCGACGCCGGTGAAATTGATCATCCCTGGTTGAAATCCGGGTCCTCCCCGGACCCCGGCGCGGGCGGGTAAATTCGAACCCCGGCGGCGCGCTACTGTCAGAAGAAAATTTTATGGGTTCCGCTTTCGACTTGATGAGGAAAAAAATGGCAACTGATGAATCGTGGTCGCAGCAACGAATGGCCGAGCACCTTGGCATGAGCACGCGAAACCTTCGAGACGTTCTGAAAACGCTGGGCCTCCCAGCGCGTGGCTTTGACCCCGCCGAGGTGCGGCTCGGATACATTGAGAGCCTCAGAAAGCGCGCGGCCACAAGCGGGCCAGGGGCATCGTCACCTGGCGTGGCCTCCGAGCGTGAGCGGCTCATCAAGGCGCGGCGCGAGCTGACCGAATTGGAGTTGGCCCGGAAACGTGAGGAGCTGGTCGAGGTCGAAGCCGTGCACAAGGAGGTGTTTGCCATGGCCAGGCGGGTTCGGGATCGAATCTTGAATGTGCCGAGTC
The DNA here is from genome assembly GCA_015232705.1 of Magnetococcales bacterium. GTDB lineage: Bacteria > Pseudomonadota > Magnetococcia > Magnetococcales > Magnetaquicoccaceae > Magnetaquiglobus. The sequence continues at coordinate 31,084 of JADFZD010000001.1, forward strand.
GCATTTCTGCGGCTGTTGCTGCTGAGACTGATGCACGGGTGATTGATCGGATGATCACCCAAGAGTTGCGAACGGCGCTTATCGAGTTAGGAAAAATGGAGGTGGCGGGATGAGAATTTCAGAACTTCTCTATGAGGCCTACGAAGCGGTTCGCGCGGGGGAAGAGTGGGCGGCATATGAATCGCGGATCCTCACCACAGAACAGGCATGGGAGGCAATCGAGGCATCATTGCTGGCTGGTTGGCTTGGAGAGAATTTGCCACCAACGCCGGATTACCCACCGAACCCCGAGCCTTGGCGCGAGGTCGAGCGTGAAGCAATCAAGCTGCTTGAGGGCTTGATCGAGCGCTTGAAACAGGGGTGACCCAACACGAGGCGCACCCTGCGCGCGTCAGACGCACCAGGAGCGCGTTTCCCTGGCTGGCTGCGTAAGGGGGGTGCCTCGTGCTCTCAAAATGCCTTGCAGGGCGTCCTGAAACGATTCCGTTCTGTCCGCTTTGGTACGTCTGGAAGCCAAAGATCACAGTTCTGATCTGGTGGCGCGACCGCTTATAAAGACTGTGACAAGCCCGACAACGGTTCCGCCCCCCATGACGCCACCAACCCAGTCATGGCCGTTCAAAGTCAAGATGACTGATCCGATAATAGCGGTCAATCCCATCAGCATGGCCATCCACTGTCCACGACTCTGGAGCGACATCGCTTCCCGCTCCATTGCCGCGCGATGGTGGCCTTCCTCTTCGAATCGACTGACGATGCGTTCCGGGAAATCAGGCACGATTTTACCGTATTCCGCGAGCATTTGGGGAGGCGGGATCGGGCCAATGTACTGGGCGCGCTGTATGAGAAGACGAGAGGATTCGCTTTCTTCCTGTTGAGGAATGGCCGGGGTGATATCGGCAAGAGGATCAGACACGTTCAATCCCGGTGATTGCCTGGCGCAATGACGCACCAACCTTGTCCCAATCCTGGCGCAAGGCGTTTGCATCGGCACGAAATGCCTGTTCAACCGATTTTGGCTGGTTCATGAAACGGTGCAATTCGCGCGGCATGCTTGCGATAGTGGGGTAAACGTTGAACACCACACCCATGCCTTTGACCAGGTTATGCCATTGACTTTTCATTCGGGCGTCTCCCCGTTGTGATTCCTCATGCGGCAACATGCGGAAATTATATACGATTGGTTGAAACATCTCCAGAAGAATCCTTGACCCTGGCCGGAGTCTGATTCACGATTGGAGCCACGGGGCTGCAAACCCCAAACACAAGCGGAAACCGCACCCGTCAGACCATGCGGTATTTTTGCGCCCTGAATCCGGCATGGCTGCTCTGTGCCTGACTCATGGCCGGGTGTGGACGAATACAACACCCCGCAAGGGGGAATCAGTCCGCCGTCTTGTGTCGGTTTGCAACTCCCGGTCCTATTCACACTCCATGCAAGGAGACGCAAGCCATGAACACCCGCATCACCCCCACGAACACCCCCACCATTCCCCGCACCATCCGCATTCAGGTTTCCGAGAAAGGCAAGCTGCGCCTGATCGATGCCGATCTGTTGCCCGGCCAAGGGAACACCCCTGAGCCTCACCAGAAGGCGCACCAGCTCTCCGAAGGCCGCACCTTCGACGATGGCCGGGCGCTGTTGACGGAACTGTCCCAACTGGTCTACATGCGACGTGCTCAAGGGCACGCGATCTCGCCGGATGAACTATCCCCCTTCCTGATCGATCTGGAAGCGGTGCTGGCTCGCGGTTGGACGGAAGCGTCCGAAGCGGCGCAACGCTTGGACAGGGCGTCCACCTACCTGCGTCGCTGGTGCGTGCGGGTTGGGAATGCCGGGTAATCCCCATCGGCTGCCAGGGACGGCGGCACCTGCCAGGATGAGGCATGAGGCCGGGAGCGATTCCGGCTTTTTTTGTGCATGGGGCGCATGGAGTCAGGGAGGCATTCACCTGGAAGGCGATCATCGATTATCTGGACGCGGCGCAGTGGACACCTGAGCCCATGCGGGTGGAGGGTGCCGGGTGCGTGCACACCCCGGTTGCTGTCCAGGGAGGTGATGACATGTCATCGATGGTGGCGGGGTCATCCTTCGGAAGGGATGGCATGGCGTGATGTTGGAATTTTGACAAAGGGTGCAGCAAAATTTTTTGTGTGTAGAATCGTGTGTAGTTTCAGGGGAGTTCAATTTTTTATTGTTTAAAAACAATTAATTGCTTGTAGATGTGAATCAGGCTATCCCATTTTTTTCTCATGGATCCAAATTCGCTTCAAGCCGATCCAAAGCCAGCCGAGCCACGCTCTGCTGGCTTTTTTGTTGCCCACCAGAGGGGGATCGGCACATGGGCGTGCGGCATAACAATCCCGTCTCGCCCGAGATACTTGCCAGGAATGTCGTGGAGAATGTCAACCAGGCATAGGATCTCAAGAATCTCTCCTGGGGATGCGGCTTGAAGGGCTGTACCTTTCTCAAGCGGCAACGGTCGCCGTCGCGCCCCACCCCCGAATCCCATCCATATTCCAGAACATGGCACCAAAAAAAACGGACCGAGGCGACATGCCATGGTCCGTTCACGCTTCGTCTACACGTCACGTCTTTGTACGCTGCGAAACCATGCGGGTCAGACGTGCTTTTCCACCCCACCAACACCGCGCACAAAAAACGCCCAGGAGCTGTCCACGTCCGTGGTCGGAGCAACCGCAAATCCGCTGATCACAAAACGCAGCGTCGCAGCCTGAATCAGACCCACGAAGAAATCCGCGCTCGCATCCAGATCCAGGGAATCAGGCAGCTCACGCGCCGCACGAGCGTCATTCAAGATGCTCTTGATCAGTCGCACATACTCCCGCACGACCCGGCTCATCACCTGACTCTCTGCCGGAGTCATCACCCCCTCGACCAGAAAAACCCGACACAGCCCAGGATGCTCGGTAAAAAATTGCAGATGATAGGCCAACAGCAGCCGCAAACGGGCCAAGGGCGAGGAGACCTCCGGAATTCTTCCAGCGAACTGGAAGAGATGATCCTTCAAATAATCGGTCAGTGCCTGGAAAATCGCATCCTTGCCCGAAAAATGACGATAAAGCGCCGCCTCGGACAAGCCGACCTGCGAGGCCAACTCGGCGGTGGTGACACGACGATTGCCCTGCTCCAACAGGGTCATGACAGCACGCAGAATCTCCAGACGCCGCTCTGGACGACGACGACGGTCCACCTTGAGGAAATCACGATTCGATCCAGCGGTACGGTCATCATCGAAGGACATGCGAATCTCCAGAACTCATTGAAAAAAGATGATATTCACAAACGGTCGTTTATTGAAGCCGCACCATCCCCCCATTCTTGACTTCCTAACAAAACATATTACACACTTTCTGCATATTTTGCAATTTAATTGCACATCAATACCCTTCATGCTAGGATTGACATGAAGTAACACAGTGACCATATCCACAAATGCGTTGACAAACTTGGTCCTGATGGGGTGCCCTTCCTGACACCCCACCCATGCCCCTTTCACAAGAGAAGGCGCACGGATAACAGCATGCCAACACATACCCGGAGATCCAACCATGTATAACGATTCAAAATTCACAACCCACGACTCGCCCTGGGGAAGCACCATCCAGGTCAAGACATACAGCGAAGCCGAGGTCACTACCTACCTCAAGCAGGTCTATGCCATGCTGGCCTCCAGCCTCCTCGTCGCCGTGGCCTCCGGCTATGTCGGCATGACCCTGCCCTTCGCGCGTGAACACCCCTTTGTGCTGCTCTTCATGATGTTCGGTGCCATGTTCCTGGCCTTCAAGGTGCAAAACGCCGCCACCCTCTTTCTGTTCACCGGCATCTCCGGCCTCTCCCTCGGCCCGGTGATCGCCCACTACGTCGGTGCCGGCATGGCCGGAGTGGTCGGGCAGGCCGCATTCCTCACCGGAGCCATCTTCTCCGGTCTGTCGGTCTACTCCCTGTCCACCAAACGGGACCTCTCGATGATGAGCGGCATGCTCTTCGCCGGCTTGATCATCGTGGTGATCGGCGGCCTGATCAACCTCTTCGTGCAATCCTCGGCCATGGCCTTCGGTTTGTCCGCCATCGGCTCGGTGATCTTTGCCGGGTATATCCTCTTTGAGACCCAACAACTCAAAGAGAACCCCTGGGCCGTATCGCCCTCCGTGGCCGCGCTCTCGATGTATCTGAACATCATCAATCTCTTCACCAGCCTGTTGCGTCTGCTCGGCCTGCTGGGAGGCGATGAGTAATTTACTGAAAAAAATAAAAAACCGACTGCGCTTGGCGGGCTGGGATGGTATCCGGCCCGCCATCGTCGTTTTGGGAGGCGCACAACGACTGCAACTGCTCGGACGCTACGACAGGCATGGCCAACCGCTGCCCAATCCTAAAAGACGCCGCTGGTTGATCTCCACCGGTCAGGCAGGCTTTGGTTGCCAACTGGATAGCGGTCGCACCCCCACAGGGATGCATCGCATCGCAGAGATGTTCGGTGCGGAGGCCCCGTTGGGTATGGTCTTCAAGAGCCGCAAGGCCACGGGAGAGATCGTCCAGTCTGGACGTGTCATGGAGGGGGATTACATCACCAGCCGAATCCTCTGGCTTGAGGGGCTGGAACCCGGACACAATCAAGGTCCGGGGGTCGATTCACTGGCACGCTTCATCTACATCCACGGCACGCCGCACACCGATCACCTCGGCACTCCGGCCTCGGCAGGATGCGTGCGCATGCGCGATACCCACGTCGCACGACTGTTCAGGAGAGTCGGACCCGGTACGTTGGTCTACATCGTGCCGCCAGTCGTGATGCCTGTAGGAAAGAAATAAACTGTGACGCCATCACCCATCCTCTGAATCAGACACGATCGCGGCGTGGATGGTCAACATCCGTTCCGCATCATCGATCAGACGACACTCTGGACGACGTCCGGCGAGCCGTAAACCTAGATCCGACAATTGCGGGTGATTGCATGAGCTAACATATTGGTTCATATGGTGAATTGCAAGAAACCAAAGTTACCTTATTGGCAATGAGGCTTTCTTCCGATTTGCCATATAGATCAAGAGGTTGCCGCAGGTGATTGCCCGCAACTGCCGGATCCAGGGTAAACCTTCCTCCATGATGATCGGCACCCCCTCCCCCCGTTTGCCATCCCTCCGATCCTGATACAGGCATACGATACAACAATTGAATGCAAAAAAATACAATCATAGTTATATTGTTCGCAAAAAAATACACATTGAGATTAAATTTCAAATATTCTTATACCTGCATCAGGAGAATGGTGACGATACAAGAATATATCAAGGAGAAAGATGAGAAAGAGCACTCACAACCGGTTGATCAACCCGGCCACATAACCGGCGCCAAAGCCGTTGTCGATGTTGACCACCGTGACATTGGCCGCACAACTGTTGAGCATGCCCAAAAGCGCCGTCAGACCACCGAAGGCAGCTCCATAGCCCGCCGAGGTCGGTACCGCGATCACCGGCTTGTCCACCAGACCGCCGACCACCGACGGCAGCGCACCCTCCATGCCGGCCACCACCACGAACACCCGTGCTGTCCGCAACAGCGCGTCCGCAGCCAGCAGACGGTGCAATCCGGCCACCCCGGCATCGAAGTGGGTCTCGACACGCGCACCCATCAATCGGGCCACCAACGCCGCCTCGCGCGCCACCCCGATGTCGCTGGTCCCGGCGCAGAGCACCCCTACCAGTCCATGAGGCGCCCGACCATCTTGACCCGCGCGAAACAGACAGCCGGTCCCCGGCTCATGCTGCAACTCCGGATAACGAACGGTCAACCGGCGGATGCGCTTGCCGGTCAGCCGGGTGATCAGCAAGGGATCCTCGCGACCCATCGCCTGCCCGATGATCGCCTCCAGATGCGAAAAACGCTTCCCCTGTCCCAGCACCACCTCCGGGAAACCGTGTCGCGCCGCCCGCTGTGTATCGAGTCGCGCCACCACTTCGCCATCCTCGCGGCAAAACGCCACCGGAAAGCCACTCAACCGGCGCGACGCCTCCTCCACCGACAGTCGTCCTGCCGCCACCTCGACCAACAGGGCATGAATCCGCTCAGAAGTCATAGGACTTGAACTCAACGACCGGAGAGAGCTTCTCACCCGCCGCATCGGCCAGGAAAGGCATCAGATGCTGTTGGGCCTGGTGGAGCGTCCAGCCCTGACGCCGCGCCAGCATGGCCAGATCCTCGTGCTCCACACGCCAGATTCCCGCAGCCTCCTTGGCACGCAACGTCCCCCAGGGAGATTTCAAGGCGCGCTCCTCGCGTGGCAGCACATAGCGATCCATCAACGCCACCCGCACCCCCAGGGTGGTCGTATTGGCCAGAATGACCCGCGCCAGATTCTCCTCCTCACCCTGGGCAGCAACCACCTCCAGGCGTACACCCGGACGACCCTTTTTCATGGTGATGGGGATCAACGCCACATCCAGCGCCTTGGCCTGAAACAACAACTCCCAGAGGGAGCCATACCACTCGGGATTCATGTCGTCGATGTGCGCCGAAAGCACGGCCACACGCTCACGATCCATGTCCGTGACCGGCGAGGGGATCTCTTCGTCGGTGTCGCAGATCAGGATGCGCATCAGATTGGCACGCCCTGGCAAATCGCGACTTCCCAGCCCATACCCCACGCGATCGATGCGGGGCAGATCCGGCGCGCCAAAGCTTTCGGCCAGCGTGACGAGAATCGCCGCACCGGTCGGGGTGACCAGTTCGGCCTCGACCGAATCGGCGCGCAGGGGGGCCTGATGGCGCTTGAGCAACTCGATCACCGCCGGAGCCGGAATCGGCATGCGCCCGTGGGCACACTGCACCGATCCCGATCCGGTCGGCACCGTCGAAGCCGTGATGCGGGTGGCGCCCAGTTTCCAAACCGCAAACGCCGCGCCCACGATATCGAGAATGGCATCCACCGCCCCCACCTCGTGAAAGTGGACCTCATCCACCGGGATGCCATGCACCACGGCTTCGGCCTCGGCCAGCTTGACGAAAATTTTTTCAGCCAACTCCTTGACCGGATCAGGCAGTTCGGCGCCCCGAATCAGGCCAAGAATCGCCGGCAACTGACGCTGCTGCTCGTGATCCTGGGTCAGGCGGATCGCGGCATGGATGCCGCGCACTCCACCGCGTCGTCCCCGTTTGAGATCAAGGGTCCAGCCCGGCAATCCCAGGGTGGACAACGCCGCGCGCAACGATTTGGGTTCCAGGCCCGCATCCAGGCAGGCCGCCATAAACATGTTGCCGGAAATCCCGGCTTCCAGATCCAGATGCATTTGCATGGTCGTGTCAGATCACAATTTCAGGACGTGAAGGGCTGCGGTGATGAAGGCTTCCATCTCCGAGACCATGACCTGCCCGAAGATGGCCATGGTCAGCCCCATGACGACGAATCCGACGATCTGGGCGATGGGCATGGCCACAAAAAAGACCTGAATCTGCGGCGAAGCGCGGTTGATCAGGCCCATGCCCAAATAGAGCAGCTTGGTGGTACCGATGACAGGTGCGGCGATGATCAGCGCCAGTTTGAACATGCGCACAATCATCTCCATGCCGCCGCGCAGCAGATCTTCGGTATGCGGCAGTCCGGCCCCGAGTGGCAGGGTCGCGAACGAGCGCGCCACCCCTTCGACCAGCAGGAGGTGACCATTGAATCCCAGAAAGAGCATCAAGGCAGTCATATACATGAGATTGGAGAGTACGCCCTCTTGGACCCCGGAGGTGGGATCCATGACCATGGCCATGGAGAGTCCCATCTGAAAGCCCATCAATCCGCCGGCCACCTGCACGGCGACCAGCACCCAGTGGATCAGCATGCCGAAGACAGCGCCGATGATCACCTCGGTGATGGCGGCGTAGCCCATGGCCACGACGCTGCCCTTCCCCTCCCCGATCCACGGAGGAACCAGCGGATAGATCACCACGGTCAGGGCAATGAGCAGCAGGGCCTTGATGCGGCTGGGACCGACGCTGCGCGAAAAAAGCGGTGCGGCCAGGAACATGCCGGACAAGCGGGAAAAAATCAGCAGCAGTCGTTCGATCTCGCCTGTCGAGAGGCCGAAGAGATCCAGCAGTGCCGTGGGTTCCATGGGATGCGTCTCCCTTCGGGTCACAGCACCATGCGTGGAATGGTGTCGAAGAGTTTGGCGAAGTAATCCATAAGGGTTTCCATCATCCATGGCAGAGTGAGGGAGAGTGCGAAGAAGGTGGCCAGGATTTTGGGAATGAACGTGAGGGTCATCTCCTGGATCTGGGTCACGGACTGGAACAGCGAGATGACGATACCCACCACCAGGGCAGTCAGGAGCATGGGCGCGGAGATCAGCAAGGCGATCTTCAAGGCATCGTTCACCAGTTCCAGAACCGTGGTCACAGGCATGGGAGAGCTGCTCCGTAAGGGATAGTCGAGGTATGACGGTAATTCATATGTTAGCCCAATCCAAATCCCATGCCAAGCGTGACGCCGGTCTCATGACCGGTCCAAAAGATCTTCGTGAATCATCTCGTAGACCTCGAAGACCGAGATGGCCATGGCGGCCAGGATCGGTCCGAAGAAGAGTCCCAGAATGCCGAACTGAATCAGTCCGCCGAACGTCGAAAGCACGGTGAAGAGGGTATAGTCCAGCACATGGAGTTCCCCGTTGCCATTCTCCTGCTGTTGGTTGGCCAGCCAGCCCATCAGGATCGGACGGGTGATGTTGTCGATCAAAAATCCGGTCACCAGCGACCCCCAAAGCGCCAGGAAAATCGCCTGTCCCGCATGGCCGTGCAGAAACAGCACATAGGCGGTGGGAGCCCAGACCACCATGCCTCCGACCACGGGAATGAAGGAGGCGGCGGCGATCGCCACGCCCAGGTAAAACCAGGGAAGACCCATGAAGGCGGTTACCAGAGCAAAGGAGACCCCCTGCAAAAAAGCGACCCCGAGAATGGTGGTGGTCAAGACCGTGGCCAGGGCAGCGAAGCGACCAAAGAGGATGTTGTCGTAATGGTTGGTGAGCGGGGAGAGCACCTTCAATTGTCGCGCCAGGCGCGGCCCGTCGCGATAGAAGAAGAACAGCGCAAACACCACCAGGATCAACGAAGCGAAGAAGGCCAATCCGTTGTTGGTGATCCCCTTGAAAAGCGTGAGGAGCACCAGACCGATCCCTTTGCCCACCTCGGCATGATTCTCCCCGATCCACCCGATCAACTCCTCAAGCGGATACTCCGGGATCGGCAGGGCCGACACCAGGCGACGCAGTTCATCGGTCAGCGCCTCGGGCGAGGCAAACCCTGTAAACCATGCCTGAATATCGCGCGACAAGGCGCCAGCTTTCACGGTGGTGGCCACCAGCAGATACAAAATCGGGCTTACCACCAAAAAAAACATCAAAACAGTCATGAAAACGGCTGCGCGATCCGATTCATTAGGCATGCGGGCTAAAATCCGCCGATAGAGCGGATAGGTCGAAGAGGCCAGCAGGGCCGCGAGAAACAATCCGGGCAAAAACGGGGAAAAGAGCCACCCCATGCCGCCGATGGCCAGAACCAGGAGGGTCAACAGAAACCCTTCCTGATAGGGATGGTTTGTGGTCGTCGTGGGAGATTCGATTTTTTCCATCGTGTTGATCACTGATTGCATGCGCTTGCATGCCGAGGATGCTTACCCAGACGCAAGGAGAAGACCATGAAACTGTTGTATTCCCTCTCTTTGGCCCTGTTGCTCGTGGCCGCGCCGCTGACCGTCGCCTGGAGCGACGAACCCGGCACCGCGACGCCCAAGGCGAACAAGACCGATACCGCCAAGAGCAAGGAGGCCGCGCGTGTCGCCCAGGTCAAGAAGGACAAGGAGCATGTGCGTCAGGTAGTCCTCGCCAAAAAGGAGCAGCGCCTTGCCAAAAAGAATGGCACACACGTCTCCAAACGTCCCACCGACAAGACCATGGACCTCAAGGCCAAGGCAGGCAGCAAGCCGAACGCCAAATCCGTCGCCAAGACGGGCAGCAAAAAATCCCATAACGCAGCGCGCAAGCCTGGCAGCGCACCTGGTCCCCTTGGGATTCGCACCTGGACCTTCCCGGAATCCAACGAGGCACGCACCAAAAAGCTCAACGAACTGGCTGGTCACATCCGTGTTGCCGAGAACGCCTATGATGCCGAAAACGCCAAATATCAAAAGCTCTTAAAGTCAAGCAAGGATCAGGCCAAGCCGGATCCAAAGACCGCGACCACCCCGGACATGCAACGTGCCGCCTCTCAGCAACGCCTCACCGAGATCATGCAAAAACTCGACGCCCTGCATCAACACCGCAACGAGGTGGCAGGTATCGTGTTCTTGAAGAACGTGAAGAACTGATCCCGCCGTTTTGGTTTTACTGTTGAAAAAAAAGAGAGAGTCTGGGAGATTCCTCTCCCAGGATTGTGCTGTTGACGTTGACTTTAGCGCGCTTTTCTCAAAGAAGCATTTTTTGCGCTCTTTGCGAAAAATGCGCCGCGCGCAGCCTTCGCGAGCGTCGTTTCCGACTTTTGGAAACGACGCTCGTATTTTGCACACAGGCTTGGCAGAACATGGCGCTTGACATTCAAGTCCATGGTTTGATGTGAGCAGACTGTTAAGATAGCCAGATATATTGATATAATTATAGCTTGACTTGCATAAGATGATATGATAAAGCTAATTTTAATCTCCGATTGACTTTCCATTTACCATTAATAGGTTTCATTCATGGATCAAACCTGGACCAGTGGAATTTTTACAATTATCGGTATTCTGATCGGCTCTGGCATAACCTGGCTCAAAGAGTTGTACTTACATAAAAGATCGCAAGATCGTGATGCCCATTATTTGGCGGTACGGGTCATTTGTGTTCTGGATCAGTTTGCATCGGACTGTTGTGCTGTTGCCTGTGATGATGGGATATGGGATCCCCATGAAAACCCGGATCCTCAAGGCAGACTTTTCGAAAAAGTAAAAGAGCCAGAGTCGATTCTTCTTCCAGACGATGTGAATTGGAAAAGTATTGACAACATAATCCTATACAAAATACTTAACTTACCATTCAAATTAAAAAGCGTTAAAAAACTACTTAATGAACAATCAGAGTACGCAATTTATGATGATGGAAATTTGTGGTTCCAAACAAGGCAATACGAATATGCGTGTCTAGGACTTGATGTGATCGAGACTACTGAAAAACTGAAATCCAGATACAAAATACCTCACCCAGATGGTTTTGATCTTCCAGATTTAAAAAATTCTCTGATCGAAATAAAATCAAGCTGTGAGCAAAAAAAAATCTCGCCAACAGGATCATTCTTGAATCTGAATCGAACGAAACGATTTAAGCATAATAAAAATATCACCTCTCTATAACATGCAACCAGACCCCCTTAGACGCACGCCTTCCGTTTCCCAAGCCAGGAATTTATCTTGCTCCCAATGCAAATGAGCCTGAGTAGTCGCTAAAAAACAGCGACTACTCAGGCTCAAGGGCGGTGCGCGCTTGCGCCATTTTTCGCAAAAATCGCGAAAAATGGCTTATCGTGAAAAGCGCGCGAAAGGCAAAGTCACAAAAGATACAGTCCCAAGGGCTTTGCCCTTGGATCCCACCGGGGGCGGTAACCGCCCCCGGTCCCCCGTGACAGTTGGACACCCTCCCCCTCACCCCGGCAAAGCGCCGTTCACCGCCTCACGCAACGCCCGCGCCGCTGCCGCCACCCTCTCCATCACCTCGGCACGCCAACCGGGTCCGGAGATCTCTCCCGGCTTGAAGGGATACATCACCCCACGCGACGCCGCCGCATACGCCCCCACCCCATTGAAGCCCGCCGCGCGCGTCACCGCCTCCAGCGATCCACCCTGAGCGCCAATGCCGGGCATCAGAAACAACGCATGCGGGGCCAACTCCCGCAACCGACCGGCATGCGCCGGATAGGTGGCACCCACCACGATCCCCACGTTGCCATAGCCATGTGTACCAATCGACCCTTCCCCCCACGACTCCGCAAGCTGCGCCATCCGTTCCGCCACCGTCTCGCCGGAGGTCAGAGTCAGATCCTGCAACTCGCCGGACGAGGGGTTGGAGGTCTTGGCCAACACAAACAGCCCGGCATCGGGGTTGACCTCCTGAAACGGCGCCACCCCGTCCCGACCCAGATAACCGTTGATGGTCAACGCATCGGCGCGCCACGGATTGGGCGTGCCGAACAGCGGATGCTCCCGCCCCAGCCAGGCGATCCCATAAGCCCGCGCGGTATGCGACACGTCGTTGCGCTTGCCGTCCATAAGGATCGGCAACCCCATATCCCGCAACAGCATGATGGTCCGTCGCAACGCTACATGCCCGGCAGTGCCGTACTGTTCGTAAAAAGCCACCTGCGGTTTGAAACCGACCGCCTCCCCGGCGCTCGCCTCGATCACCGCGCGATTGAACTCGAACAGCGTCTCCTCCAGCCGCTCCTCGGTGGGCTCATCCCGCAAACGCTGACGCAGCTGCGCCGGAAAGCGTTCCACCTCCGGGTCCAACCCCACCACCACACGGGAACGCACCCGCAAGGCGCGTCCGATCCAACGATCCGCAAAATGGGCCATCCGCCACTCCAAAAATCAATGTGCTGATTCAGGTCACCAACTGTTGCCGGGGTCCGGGGACCGGATCGGTCCCCGGCAGAGGTTCGGAGACGGAGTCTCCGAGGTTTTGACTTTGATTTTCAGGCGCGTATTTCAAAAAAAATTTCGCGCCAGCCTTGGAAGCGGCATCGTTTTGCGTCTTTGGCAAAAGGACGCCGCTTCGCCTTGCCTCAAGCAGGCCGCCGCAGGCGACCATCTGCCGCAAACCGTTCCCCAGAATCGTTGCTAAAAAACAACAACGATTCATGGCACATATAAGCGCGCGCTTGCGCCTTTTTAGCCGCGCGAAAAAGTCTTGTCGTGAAAAACGCGCAAAAATCAAAGATCAAAAAAAATCCCAAGGGCTTTGCCCTTGGATCCCACCGGGGGCGATAATCGCCCCCGAACCCCCGTGACTCTCGGAATCCTGAATCGTTGCCTCTTACTCGCAAAACGCCGCCACCGCCGCCTCGATGCCGTCCCAGCCACGATGCAACGCCTCCGGCGTGATGCAATACGGGGGCATCAGATACAACACTGCCCCCAAAGGGCGGATGATCATGCCACGATCCAGAAAAAAACGGATCAGACGCGGGGTGAATGACGAACCATAGCGCCGATCCGGCAGGGCCAGCTCGAATGCCGCCACTGCGCCCATGGTGCGCGGGTAGAGAATCCGATCCCCCAAGCCAGCCAGACGCGCCCGATGCACTGTCTCGATGGCTGCCACCCGCGCCAGAGTATCCTCGCGCTCGAACAACCCCAACGAGGCCAAAGCCGCCGCGCAACCCAAGGCATTGGCGGTGAAGGAGTGACCATGCGCCAGCGCCCGATCAAAGGTCTCACCCAGAAAGGCGGCATAGATCCGCTCTTGGCAGGCGGTGACGGCCATCGGCAGGAATCCTCCGGTCAACCCCTTGGAAAGACAGATAAAATCCGGCTCGATCCCAGCCTTTTCACACGCGAACAGCGTGCCGCAGCGGCCAAACCCGGTCATCACCTCATCGGCGATCAACAACACCCCCGCCCCACGCAGTCGCGCGACCAGGGCACGCAGAAACTCCGGACGGCAGATGCGCATGCCACCCGCGCCCTGAATCAACGGTTCGATCAACATGGCCGCGCAGTCGCTGCCGTGGCTCTCCAGATAGCGATCCAGCGCCCCAAGGGCATGCGACTCCTTCTCGACGACATCCGGATCCCCCACCCAGGTGGCCGGAAACGGCACCGTGTCCACGCCGAACAGCAGCGACCCATACCCTTCGAACAAGCCGGAGGATCGACTTGCCGACATCGCGCCCACGGTATCCCCATGGTAGCCGTGCTCGAATACCAGAAAACGACCGCGCACTTGACCCATGTTACGCCAGTAGTGCAGAGCCATCTTCATGGCCACCTCGACCGCCGTCGAGCCGTCGTCCGAGTAAAAGATCCGCGTCAACCCCGCCGGCAACCGCTTGACCAACTCTTCGGCCAAGCGCACCGCCGGTTCGTGGGTCAGACCGGCAAAGATGATCTGGGCCATGGCATGGGCCTGCTTGCCGATCGCCTCGGCGATCACCGGGTGGGCATGGCCATGGATCGCCACCCACCAGGAGGCGATCAGATCCAGATACTCGCTGCCATCCACCCCCGTAAGCCAGGCCCCGTGCGCCGAAGCGATTGGCACCGGCAGCGGTGCGGTGGCCTGCTGGGTGTAAGGGTGCCAGACATGCGCCCGATCCAGGGTGATCAAGGCATCGTGTACGCTGTTCACAGTCCCAATCTCCGCCGTGTCATCACCCACCGTTCCGGATCCCAGGGGGGAACCGCTGCCAAGGCCTCCGGGGTGAGCGGATCGAGCCAGGGGATCTCGGCCAGCAGGGAGACCGCCCCGAAATCGGTGATCGCCGTGCGATTGACCGCATTGGGCACTCCGGAGAGAATCACCCCGAGAATTTCCAGATCGCGACGCCGCAACGCCTCCAGGGTCAGCAAGGTGTGGTTGATGGTCCCAAGCGTGGTACGCGCCACCACCACCACCGGCATGGCCAATCGCACCATCAGATCCACCATGCTCTCCCGATGGTTCAGCGGCACCAGCGCCCCGCCCGCCCCCTCGACGACCAGACAGGAGCCGCCGGCATCCGGCAGGTTGAAATCCGCCAATCGGATTGAAATCCCGTCACGCCGCGCGGCTTCGTGGGGCGAGAGCGGCGCGTTCAGACGAAACCGCTCGGGGTGGATCCGCCCACCCCCGGACAAGCGGGCCACCACATGGCTGTCACTCTCCTCCTCCAGTCCTGACTGCACCGGTTTCCAGTAGCAGGCGCCGAGACGCGCCACCAGCCATGCCGAGGCGATGCTTTTGCCTACCCCGGTGTCGGTGCCGGTGACGAACAGCCCGGTGCCAGAATCACGCATGCTCTTCCACCCGCTCGACGATAAAGCCGGCGTCCTCGATCAGGCGCAGCGTCTTGTCGGCGGCGTGACCGCCGGTGTTCAGATACCCCTCGGCAAAGAGCGAATTGGCCGGATAGAGCGCCAAAGACTCCAGTCCGCGCAGATTGGCCTCCCGTCCGCCCGCGGCGCGCACCTCGGCGGAGGGGTTCAAAAAGCGAAACAGACACAAGGCCCGCAGCGCATATTCCGGGGTCAGACGATTCTGCTCGCCCAGTTTCGAACCCGGCGCATGGACATAGAAGTTGACCGGAATGGAACGGGCATCCAGGCGATTCAGGGTGAGGGCCACCTCCACCACCTCATCCGCTCCTTCGCCCATACCCAGGATCAGGCCGCTGCACACCTCCAGTCCCACGGAACGGGCCGCCGTCAGCGTGGCCACGCGGTCGGCGTAGGTGTGGGTATGGCAGATGGTGCCGTAGCGCGCCTCGGAGGTGTTGAGATTGTGGTTGTAGCGGTCGAGTCCGGCCTCCTTCAGGCGGGCGGCCTGAGCGGCATCGATGAAGCCTGCCGACAGACACACCTCCATCGGAAAGGCCGCCTTCAGACGATGGACGATGCCGGCCAAATGCGCCACCCGTTCATCTCCCGGTCCGCGCCCGGAGAGCACCAGACAGTAACGATAGGCACCCGACTCCAGAGCCTTGCGGGCCTCGTCGAAGATCGCCTCTTCGGACTTCATCCGATAGACCGGCACCTCGCCGTCACTGCTGGTCGCCTGTGCGCAGTAGTTGCAATCCTCGGGACAAAGGCCGTTCTGGACGTTGTTGAGAATATGCACCCGTACGCCACGTCCGAAATGACGCTCGCGTACCGTAAAGGCCGCATCCAGGAGCGGCAACAGGGAAACGGCAGGATCGGTCAACACGCGCAAGGCAGCTTCGCGCGGGATCGACCCACCCTCCAGGGCCATGCGGGCAAGCGCGCGACAAAATTCATGAGAATCGGCAGGCATCCATTCCACAGAAGTGTACCCTCAAAAAAAAGATCAACACCCCCAGATCAGGTCACCGTGCGATTGTGCCCCAAGCGCAACCGTTTCACCAGGGATTGGATTGGTACCCAATATCAGGATGCTTACGGCCTTCGAAGATTCCCTCCAGCCTTGCCTGAATGTCCGTTCCAATGTTGACCAGGGAGTTGGATTGGAACCCAACTTCAAGTTGCAGACGGCCTTCGAAAGATTCCCTCCAGCCTTGCCTGAATGCCCGTTCCAATTTTTGCACAACGATAAACAACTCTTTATTCGACACTCATGAACCCTATTCACAATAATCCTGGATCCGACAGT
Source organism: Magnetococcales bacterium (assembly GCA_015232705.1). Classification (GTDB taxonomy): domain Bacteria; phylum Pseudomonadota; class Magnetococcia; order Magnetococcales; family Magnetaquicoccaceae; genus Magnetaquiglobus. The sequence continues at coordinate 47,444 of JADFZD010000001.1, forward strand.
TGCGCATGATTGCATGAGCCAACGTATGGGTTCATATGATGAATCGTCAGAAGCCGTAGTTCCTCATTTAATCAGGCATTTTTCCAATTTCCGATTTACCTGATGGATCAAAAGGTTGTCTCAAGTGACCGTTCGCAACCGCCGGATTTGGGTTAACCCCATACCATCCAGACATATCCGGCAATTCCCAGGCATTCCTCCATTAAACCGCACCCAGCTTGGAATGTGTCGTTTTTACTGATGAGAAAAAAAGAGAGGGTCTGGGAGATTCGTCTCCCAGGGTTTTGATTTTGATTGTGACTTTACCGCGCTCTTCAAAAGAAGCATTTTTCTCGTCTTTTGCGAAAAATGCGCTGCGCGCCGCCTTCGTGGGAGTCGTTTCC
>JADFZD010000200.1 GCA_015232705.1 Magnetococcales bacterium
CCGGGAGAAGGGGGTGCCCATTCGATCCATCTCCAGGACGGAGTCCGGGGCCTCCTGGCACATCAACTGGATGGCATCTTCGTCGCCGATATAGTCGCCCCCTTTGACGGTGTCGAAGGTGTGGGATTCGCGGGAATCCTTGGGGTTGATGGCGGCATTGACCCCTCCCTGGGCCGCGCAGGAGTGGCTGCGCAGGGGGTGGATTTTGCTGATGATGGCCACATCGATGCCCGCCTTGACCCCTTCCAGGGCTGCGCGCATGCCAGCCAGCCCCGCCCCGATGATTATCAGGTCATGGCTCTGCATGGACTCCTCCGTGACAGTTCGCGCGCTCCCTCGTGGAGCCATCCGATGCCCCGCGCGCGTCGTGATTTGCGTGATGAGATGGAAAACCCGGATCCACGGCGGATCCAGGCTAAAGCCCTCACTGGGAGGATTTGGCGCAACACTCTATCCGTTCGACGTGGGGGTTGTCAAAAGGAAATCGCACCAATCATGAGGGTTGATATTTACGTATGCAGGTGTTTTCGCAACATGGCGTCCAGCGCATCGATGCCGGCAGGTTTACCGAGAAAATCATCCATGCCGACCTCCTGGCATGTCTGACGGTCGCTGGTCAATGTGGAGGCGGTGAAGGCGATCAGGGTGAGCGGTTTCAGAGAGAGGCGCTTTTCGCGGGTGCGCAGCCAGATGGCCAGGTCGTATCCGGAGATGTCCGGCAACTCAAGGTCGAGCAGTACGATGTCGTAGCGGCGTGATTCCACCAGATTGCGCACTTCGGTCCCGGTGGCTGCCAGATCCGGCACCACGCCCAAACGGCGAAACATCTTGACGATCACCGCCCGGTTGAGTGGATTGTCCTCGGTCAGGAGAATCCGCGCCTGGGCGAGCCGCTCCGGGGGCACGGATGGCGGGGTTGGGGTCGGCGTGGTCGGGGTTGGAATTCGTGGTGCGTCGGACAGGACGCGCAGGGGAACGGAGAGCGTGAAGCGACTTCCCTGACCCTCTTCGCTGGTCACGTTCAACCGCCCCTTGAGCATGCGCGCCAGTCGGGAACTGATGGCCAGTCCCAATCCGGTGCCGCCGTAGTGACGCACAATGGAGGGATCGGCCTGGGTGAAGGCCTCGAAGATCGTCTTCTGCTTGTTGAGCGGGATGCCGATGCCCGTATCCTTGACCTCGAAATTGAGGATCACCTCATCCGGAATGCGCGATTCCAGGATGATGGACAGATCGATCCCGCCATGATGGGTGAATTTGATCGCATTGCCGGTAAGATTGATCAGAATCTGGCGGATGCGGCGCACATCGCCGATCAGAATGGGCGGTATCCGGTCATCGATCCTGGCGGTCAGGGTCAATCCTTTCTGCCCCACGGCATGCGGACGCATGATACGTTCCACTCCGGCCAGCAGTACCCTGGGCTCGAACGGTTCCTCCTGTCTCTCTTCGGTGCCGGATTCGATCTTGGCCAGATCCAACACGTCGTTGATCAGGGTGAGCAGCGCCTGTCCCGACTCGCGGATCACGCCGATCCCCTCGCGCCACTCTTCGGGGGAGGGGGTGGATTCCAACAGTTCGCTGGTTCCCAGGATCGCCAGAAGCGGCGTGCGGATTTCATGGCTCATGGTGGCCAGAAAGACGCTTTTGGCGTGATTGGCCCGTTCCGCGCTCTCCTTGGCGCGCGCCAGTTCGATCTCCACCCCTTTGCGGTCGGTGATGTCTCGCAGCGTTGCCAGAAAGGCCGGATGACCGTGCCAGTGGATGGCGTTGACCCGCATCTCCAGAATGCGCGAACGGCCATGGGGCGACCAGGTCTCCAGATCCGTGGTCTCGCCTGCAACCACCGGAAAGCCGAACGGATCTCCCACCTCCAGACGACGACCGCCAAACAGCGCCACCATCGCCGGATTGACAAAGCGCACCACCCCATGGCGATCGACAACCAGTATGCCATCGCTGGTCATGGCGACCAGTTGACGCAGATCGTCGAGATCCACGGGGAGTTTAGGCGTTTTGGGTCCGGGACTCATGTTCGTGTACTCTTAGAGGCTGCCTGGTGATTTCATCCAAGGAATCACCAAACTCGCCAAGTTCGAAGCACATTCGAACTTGGCTCCCAAATGGCTGCGCAATTTGGCGGGCTTCCATGGCCCGCATCGGCTGATTGGCGATTGCAAACGGCCTTTCAGGGTCACACGCGGCGGGAGAAAGAAATTCCGCCTCGCAGAAGCGATGCGCATGATCCGATAGGGAAACTTTGGCGACGGGCTGGACGCGCACATGGGCTACTCTTCGAACATCGCGCCGAGTTGTTCGACCTCCGAGGGCATGGTGGCCGAGGGGATGCCAAGGATGATGTTCTGAACATTGGTGAAGGGTTTGCCGATGTGCAGCCCCTGATCGTCGATGGTGAACTCGCGGATCTGTTTGTCGTGCTGCGAGCCGCGCATTTTGATCACCGCCACGCCGCGCCGCAGGATGCCGTTGATCTCGACGTAACGCAGCAGCAGGATGGCGTCGGTGATGGTGGAGATGTGCGCCTCGGTGATCGAGTCTCCTCCGGAGAGCTTGGGTGTGGTGCTGGTGAAGAGCGAACAGACCTCCTCCTGCTTGGCAAACGAGGTCAGACCGATGACGAATTCTCGGAAAAAACGTACCTGTCCCACCCGTTCCATGGCCGAAACGCTGTCCATGATCAGTCGGCGCGGACGGAATTGTTCGATCTCGCGCTGGATCAGCAGCAGATGGTCTTCAAGTCCCATGGATTCCGGATACTGGCAGATCACCCGCAGCAGACCATCCTCCTCCCATTTCTGAAAATCCAGCCCCCAGGATTGGGCATTGCGCAAGAGTTGGGCGTGGGACTCCTCGTAGGCCAACAGCAGCACCTTTTCACCGCGCCGGCACCCTTCGGCGGCGAAGGTGGTGGCCAGCAGGGTCTTGCCTCCGCCGGTAGGACCGCTGACCAGAAAGATCGAGTCCCGGAACAGTCCGCCTCCGGCCATCTGATCCAGGATGGGATTGCCGAAGCTGATCCTCTGGGTTGAAGAGGATTGTTTGAGTTCGCGGGCCGACAGCGGCAGGATGCTGATCCCTCTCGGGGCGGTGATCGTGAAGGGATACTCCCCTTTGTAGTGGGTATCTCCGCGCATTTTGAGCACCTGGATGGTGCGTC
>JADFZD010000201.1 GCA_015232705.1 Magnetococcales bacterium
TGGCGGTGGCGGAGACCATGCTGCCCGGGGCGGTGCATGCCACGCTGTCGGTGATGCATGTGGGATTGGTGTTTTCGCGCCGCGCGGCGCGCTGGGTGCAACATTTCATTAAAACAGGGGAGTCGGAATGGTGAGTGGAACCTGCGACCGGATGGTGGACGCATGAAACCCGGTGCCACGGGATTGACCCGTGTGATCCATGCCGCCGGATACTCCTGGTTGGGATTTCAGGCTGCCTGGCGGCATGAGGCGGCCTTCCGGCAGGAGTTGATCGGCGTTATGCTGTTGATGCCGTTTGGGTTCTGGCTTGGCGGCAATGCGGTGCAGCGGTCGTTGCTGCTTGGTTCGCTGTTGGTGGTGTTGATCGTCGAGTTGCTCAATTCTGCGGTCGAAGCGGTGGTGGATCGGATCGGGCCAGAGAGGCACCCCTTGTCCGGGCGCGCCAAGGATCTGGGTTCATCGGCTGTTTTTGTGTCGTTGGCCCTGGCTGTTCTGATATGGGGATTGGTAGCCTGGGAGCGGTTTGGTGCACTTTGATCGCCAGTCGATGTTCAACCTGGATCCGGCAATCGCGAAGGATGGCATGAGCGAACATATGGGTTCATAGGGTGACTGGCAAGAATCCGAAGTGACCTTGTCGGTCATGAAGTATTCTTGCGATGTGCCAGATGGATCCATGTTGTGTCTTGTGTAAGCGTTCACAACCGTCGGATCTGGGTTGAAGACGGAAGGGTTGCATCCATGGATCACCAGGATCCTGGGGTGGCGGCATGGCATCTGTCGTGGCGGGACGGTCGGTATGTCGGAAAAGAGTGTCAAGCGTATTCTGATCGTTTTGTTGCTGGTGGTGCTTGGACTGCTGGGCGAGCGCATCGCCTTGAGTCTGCGCGATCCCGAGGAGAACCTTGCGGTCTCCCAGACAACCCACAACCGTGAAATCACGTTGCGGCTCGGCATGGCCACAAGTGTGGGTCCGGTGCCGCGCGCGGCGGCGATCCGATTGGCCGAGCGACTCGCCGCATTGAGTCACGATACCTTGAAACTGACCATCCATCCCGCCTCGGAATTTGGAGGAGATGAGCGCATGTTGAAGTTGGCCAGTCGAGGAGAACTGGCCATGGTGCTGGTGACAAGCGATTTTCTGGCCAGGCGGATCGAGGCGTTGCGGGTGTTTGAACTGCCGTTTCTTTTTCCATCGCGCGATGCTTTGAATCGGGCGCTCGATGGGGAGTTCGGTCGGGTGCTGTTGGACAAGGCGCGTCACTTGAACCTGGAGGGGCTGGCCTTTTGGGATGGCGGCAATCGTCATCTGCTCGCGGATCGCCCCTTGCCGGATCCCGAAGCCTTTGCCGATCTGCGTTTCGTGGAGCCGGACAGTCGCGTGAACCGGGCCTATTTTGCCAGACTTGGCGTGCAATTCGTCAACCCGGATGATCCTTTGGCGCAAGTCTGGGAACAACCACTCCTTGGATTGGAAAACCTTTCCGGTCGTATGACCCCGATGCATCTTCTCCTGAGCGGACATACCCAGATGGTGCATATGCTGGCGATGGGACGTGATGCCCAGGATCTGTTGACCGCCCGTCAGCAGGAGATCCTGCTGGAGGCAACGCGCGAGATCACCTGGTGGACCCGTGTCGAGCAGGGGAGGCTCGAGACGGACAGGGTGAAGCGGTTGCGCGGTTTGGGCATGTCGATCCATGAATCGACCCCGGAGGCCAGAGAGTCGTTTCGGACACGGTTGCTGCCGGTCGAGCGGCGTTTCGAGGAGGATATCGGTGCGGATGTCATGGCCAAACTGGCGGAATGGCAGGGGTTGCACGATCCTGAAAGCACGCGCGGGGATGAGGTACTGATTGGTTTGGATGCGCAACTTTCGGGTGAGAGTGCGCAGGCGGGTTTGGAGTTGTCGCGCGCGGTGCGACTGGCGATTGAGACGATCAATGACCAGGGTGGCGTATTGGGACGCAAACTGCGGCTCGTGGCACGGGATAATCATGGTCTGGCGACGCGAGGACTCGAAAATCTCAAATTTTTTGCCAGACTCGATGATCTGGTGGCCGTGGTTGGGGGGCAGAAGAGTTCGGTGGTCGCAGCCGAAGTGGAGTTGGTGCATGAGTTGGAGTTGCCCTTGCTGCTTCCCTGGTCGGCGGCGCGCCAGTTGACCGAGAATGGTTTTCGACCCAACCAGGTGTTTCGTTTGAGCCTCAACGATCGTTGGACAGCGCCATTTCTGGCCGACGCCGCCTTGCGGCGTGGCAAGAAGATCGCTTTGGTGCTTGAGAACTCTAGTTGGGGGGGTGAGTTCGAGAAGATCGTGTCGCGCCATTTGAACGCCAGAGGGGTGCGTCCCGTGTTTCTTGGCTGGGTGGATAATGGTCAGGAGCAGTTCGATACCTTGGTTTCTCGATTGGGGGAGTCCGGGGCCGAGGTGGTGATCCTGGTGGATACCCCGGATGAGAGCGTGCCGTTGTTGATGGAGTTGCGACGGCATCTGCCTGCCATGTCCGTGGTTTCCCACTGGGGGTTGCTGGGCGGGGAAATGACCGCCATGCAACGTCAGGTGATTGGTGGCATGGATCTGCTATTTCCGCAAACCGGTTTCCCGAACGAGCCGAATCATCGTGCCGGACAGGCGATGCTGGCGAGTTATCGACGTTATCTGGGGATGTACGACAATGAACCGGTGCATGTTTTAGTGGGTTTTGCCCAGGCTTTCGATCTGGTGGGGATGTTGGTCGAGGCCATGCGTGCATCAAAGAGTATGGAGCGTCGGGCGGTTCGCGATGCGCTGGAGCGGCTTAACGCTTATGATGGGGTGATGAAACGTTTGCGACAACCTTTCGACGAGCAACGTCATGATGCCCTGGTGGACGAGGATTATCGTTTGGGTCGCATGACGCCCGAAGGTGTGGTGGTTCCGGCGGCCAAGGAGGGGGAATGAGCGTTTTGATCTCCTCCGCGCCCCATGGGCAGCTGCGGCGACGCTATATCTTGCAATTCTCCTCGTTCGTCGGTGCGGCCCTGGTGCTGGTGCTTGGACTGTTGCAGGCCGATATGGTCCATTCGTTGCGGGCCAGGTCCGTGACCTCTCTGGAGCAGCGCGGCCAGGAGCTGTTTGAACGGATCGAGACGCGGATCGGCTTTTTGCGGCAGAATCTTGA
>JADFZD010000202.1 GCA_015232705.1 Magnetococcales bacterium
GAAGATCGATCTTGCTGAACCCTCTCTGGAAGAGACGATTCTTATCCTCAAGGGATTGAAATCCCGTTACGAAGCGCATCACGGCATCCGTTATTCCGCCCCGGCGATTCGGGTGGCGGCAGAGTTGTCCCATCGCCATATCCACGACCGCAAGCATCCGGACTCGGCCATCGACGTTCTGGATGAGGCGGGTGCCGCCGTGCGCATCGCGCCTGTGTCGAAGCGCAAAAAGGTGATCGGCGTGCGTGAGATCGAGGACGTGGTGGCCCGCATCGCCCGCATTCCTCCGCGCACCGTCTCTCACGACGACCGGGAGTTGTTGAAAAATCTGGAACAGAACATTCTGCTGAGCCTTTATGGTCAGGACAAGGCCGTTTCCATGGTGTGTCAGGCGATCAAGCTCACCCGTTCGGGATTGGGCAATCCCTTGAAACCGATTGGCGCCTTTCTGCTGGCCGGTCCGACTGGGGTGGGCAAGACCGAGTTGGCCAAGCTGCTGGCCCGGGAGTTGGCTGTGGAGTTGATCCGCTTTGACATGAGCGAATACATGGAGCGTCACACGGTCTCCCGTCTGATTGGTGCGCCACCCGGCTATGTCGGCTTCGAGCAGTCGGGACTGCTTACCGAGGCGGTCACCAAGAATCCCCATGCGGTGTTGCTGCTCGACGAGGTGGAAAAGGCGCATCCGGATGTCTTCAACCTGCTGTTGCAGGTGATGGATCACGGCAGTTTGACCGACAACAACGGACGCCGTGCCGATTTCCGCAACGTCATCCTGATCATGACCACCAACGCCGGCACCCACGACCTGGAGCGCTCCTCGATTGGCTTTGTGGTCCAGGACCATCATGGCGACGAGATGAAGGAGATCAAGCGGCTCTTCTCGCCGGAATTCCGCAACCGACTGGACGCCATTGTCCCGTTTGCGCATCTGGAGCAATCGGTGATCCTTCAGGTGACCGAGAAGTTTCTGACTGCTTTGGATCGGGATCTTTCGGGACAACATGTGAGCCTGACCGTGGATGATGACGGGCGCTGCTGGCTAGCCGAGCATGGCTATGACCGCAAGAACGGTGCGCGTCCCATGGAGCGTTTGATCAAAGAGAAGATCCGTCAACCCCTGGCCGACGAACTGCTGTTTGGTCGTTTGCGTCTGGGCGGCAAGGTGACGGTACGGGTTGTGGATGGCAAATTGGATCTGGAGATCGAATCGAACCAGACTGCCCAGGCTGCGGCTGAAGTCTGATTCGACCCCGCTTGGCGAGATCCCTGCCGCAACAGGTCAACACGCCATTCGGCGGCATGAAATTTTGTCGCCAGAACACCGATTCGCTTGACTTTGCTGACGGATCGTCTATGATGAGTCTCTTCTGAAAGCGGAAATTTCTTTCTTTCGGAATGAGTCGTCCCGGATCAAGCCGGTTTGGGACAGGTCAGCACGGCGGATGTAGCTCAGTTGGTAGAGCCCCGGATTGTGATTCCGGTTGTCGTGGGTTCGAGTCCCATCGTTCGCCCCACTCCCTTTTGCATTTCTCCCCCAAACGCCTGATCCTAGAATTGCGACGACTGGCTTGTTCAAAAAAAGCCCAGATCCGTTTCTTTTCGTCTTGCATCTGGCCCAGAACGAAAAAAACTCAACCATGCGGGTTGATCACCCCTTCTGGCCCTGATTTCATGCCCGATTGGTGAAATGGTAGACACGCGGGATTTAGGTTCCCGTGCCTTGCGGCGTGAGGGTTCGAGTCCCTTGTCGGGCACCATTCAAGATTTCAAAGCCTTCCGTCACTCTCCACGAATCTAAAAAAAACAACTGCTTATCAAGATCCTGCTTCCATACTCGTCCATCATTTGCCGCTTGCATCCGTGAATATTGTTGGTAAATTGTTGGTATCTATCCTGTTGACAAACAATTTGCCTGGAGGATACCAACATGCCGCTCACGGAACTGGCCATCAAACAGTTGAAACCGTCTGAAAAACCTAAAAAAGTTTCAGATGGTGGCGGTCTGTACCTGCACATCACGACAGCTGGTTCAAAGTTGTGGAGAGTGGCGTACCGGTTCGAATCCAAACAGAAGGTGCTCTCCATCGGGTCGTTCCCGAATGTATCTCTCAAAGATGCAAGACGGGCACGTGAATCCGCGAAAGCACTTCTTGATCAAGGTATCGACCCTGGAGAGGAACGAAAGAAGCGTAAAGAGGTAGTTGTCTGCGAAGAGGTTGCCACCTTTGAGAAAGTGGCTCGACAATGGATCGCCAAAATGACTCCGTCGTGGAGTGCAAGCCGAGCCATCGACATCACCAAAAGCCTTGAGAAAAACGTTTTCCCCTGGCTTGGTCAATCTGATATCAAAAAAATCTCTGCTTCCGACATTTTGCGCGTCCTTGAAGGAATCGAACAGCGTGGCGTGGTCTATACCGCGCACCGTGCCAGGCAAATCATTGGACAAATCTACCGTTTTGCCATGGCATGTGGTTTTACGGAGGCCGATCCTTCGGTGGCCATGCGCGGTGCGCTTACGCCGTTTCGGGAAAAACATCGAGCCAGCATCGTCGATCCAGAAAAAATCGCCATACTCCTACGTGTCATCGATGGCTACCAAGGCTCCTTTGTCACCAAATGCGCCCTGCGCCTGGCCCCGCTGCTCTTTGTACGCCCTGGTGAGTTGCGTCATGCCGAATGGTCCGAAATCAATCTGCACGCCGCTGAATGGCGGATCCCTGCCGGGAAAATGAAAATGCGCGATCCGCATTTCGTCCCGCTTGCCAGACAGGCCGTCATGATCCTCAACGAATTGCGTCAAATCACAGGAAACTGCAAATATGTTTTCCCAGGGGCCAGGTCGCTTTTAAGACCGATGTCCGAAAACACCGTTCTGGCCGCGCTACGCCGCCTGGGATACGAAAAGAACGAAATGACCGGACATGGTTTCCGTTCGATGGCATCCACCAGGCTGAACGAAATGGGATGGCCCCCGGACGTGATTGAGCGACAGCTGGCCCATGTTGAACGCAATGCCGTCCGGGCGGCCTACAACCGCGCCGAGTACCTGCCCGAACGGCGCAAGATGATGCAGGCCTGGGCGGACTATCTGGATAGCCTCAAAGGGGGAGATTCAATAGCTGACG
>JADFZD010000203.1 GCA_015232705.1 Magnetococcales bacterium
TTGCCCGCCTGATCCACAGGCTCATCAAGAGGCACCACCACCTTGCGCTTCGGCAACTCCCGATAAAAGGTCATATCGAGATCCGGAGGTTTGGATTTGGGGGGCAGATCGGCAGGTGCCGAAGGCATGCCGTCCTCCTCCTTCGGAGGGGACTCCTTCTTGGCATCATGGGTGACGTTCGCCTCTTTGGCGGCATCGGCGGATTTGGCGCCATCCGACGACTTGTTACCCGCTCCCTTGCCCGACTCTTTGGTCTTGGACTCCTCCGATGATTTCCTGGCTGGTGTGGCGCTGAGATTCTTGAGTGCCGCCAGACGGGCAGGATCCTTGATGATCGGATCCACGACCGGCGGATTTTCCGGAGCATCCAACCGACTGGTGGGATCGGTCAGAGAGGGTGGGTCGAACTGCACCGCACGACGACTCTCGGAGGCATCGGGAGCGGCTTCCTTGCGTGCACTCTCCTGGACCGGAACCGCTGGCGTGGCAGGCTGGGTGGTCTTGAGATGGGCGGCGATCTCCTCTTCCAGGGCGCGGGTTTCGGCGACTGAAGCCATTTCCGGCTTGCGATGGGTGGAGGTCGAGGGTCCGGAGAAGATCCAATAGAGCACCACGCCGGCCAATGCCCCCAGGGCCAGCAGGGGGCGTCCCAGTTTGCGTTCGTTCCGATGGCGTCGGAACTGCCGGGTGGTAGGATAACGTGGGTTCACATCGATACCGGAGCGTTGACACCCAACACATTCAGCCCATTGGCGATCACCTGTCCGGTTGCCCGGAGCAGCGACAGACGGGCGCCTCGCAAAGCCGGATCCTCTTCGAGGATGCGGTACTGATTGTAATACCCATGAAAGATCGCCGCCAGTTCCGACAGATAATAGGTGACTCGATGGGGTTCATGACTCAAGGCAGCCCCCTCGACCACTTCCGGATATTGTCCGAGCATGCGGATCAAATTCAACTCCTCCTCGGCGGTCAGAAGTTCGAGATCGCCTGGGAGATCTTCGAGTTCCCGCTCCTTGAGCTTGACCTGCACGGCATGAACCCTGGCATGTGCGTATTGCACATAATAAACCGGATTGTCGTTGCTGCGAGATTTGGCCAGATCGAGATCAAAATCGACCCCCGCACCGGAGGAGCGTCCCAAAAACCAGAAACGCACCGCGTCGGAACCGGTTTCGTCGAGCACCTCGCGCAGGGTGACGAAGGTACCGGCCCGTTTGGACATGCGAACCTGTTTGCCGCCCTGGGTCAGATTGACCATCTGGGTGAGCACGACATCCAGAAAATCCTTTTTGCCGGTCATCGCCTCGATGGCGGCCTGGACCCGTTTGACATAACCACCGTGATCCGCGCCCCAGACATCGATCAGACGGGTATAACCGCGTTGCGCCTTGTCGTAGTGATAAGCGATATCGGCGGCGAAATAGGTCGGTGAGCCGTCCGCCTTGAGCAACGGGCGGTCGGAGTCATCCCCGAGGCGTGTCGCCCGGAACAGCAGATGCACCCGCCCATCCATCTCCTCGGTGGCGGGCTCGCGCCCCTTGGGGGGTTCGAGCACACCTTCGTGCAGCCAGTCGTTGGCGGCAAGATGATCCAGCGCGCGTTGAATGCCTCCGTCGGCATGCAGGGTACGTTCGGAAAACCAGGTATCGAAATGGATATCCATGGACTCCAGATCGGTCCTGATCTCGCGCATGACCCAATCGATGGCAAAATCGATCACCTCGACCGGCGGCTTGGGGATATCCACGGGGATGGATGCCCACCTCTCGCCGTCGCGCGCATGCATGGCGCGAGCGATATCGATGACATACTCTCCCGGATAATAATCGGCGGGTGGGACCACCGTGCGCCCCAGAGATTCCTGGTAGCGATAGAGCACCGAACGACCGAGCACATCGATCTGAGCGCCGGCGTCATTGATGTAATATTCCCGCTCGACGGTGCAACCGATCGCCTCCAGGAGGCGGGCGATCGCGTCCCCGGTGACCGCGCCACGACCATGCCCCACATGCATCGGACCAGTCGGGTTGGCCGAGACGAACTCCACCAGTACCCGTTCGCCGACTCCGCGCCGGGAGCGACCATAAGCACGACCTCGCGCGAGAATCTCGGGGATCAGGGCGCGCAACCGCTCCGGGGCGATGTGGAAATTGAGAAAACCCGGGCCCGCGATCTCGCAACGCACGCCAAGGAGTTCCTCGACAGGCATGGCATCGAGCAGATGTTGGGCCAGATCGCGCGGTTTCATGCCCGCCGGACGCGCAAGAATCAGCGCGGCATTGGTGGAGAAATCGCCGTGGGTCCGCTCACGCGGACGCTCCACCTTGAAGCCGGCATTATTCTGCAAAAAGGTTTCGTTCAAAGATTCGGAAAGATCACCCGTGCCGCGCAACCGCTCCAGCGCCCGTGTCACCAGTCCGATCACGATCTCCCGCATGAGGACTCCTTCGAAAGCGGATGTTACGATAATACGAACTTTATCAGTTTACCCGCCGTGCCCGCCGATGGCAACCGGACCCATGGACTCCCAAGAAAATTTTCTGCGACGCCCTTTGGTCTTTCGAAAAAATCGCGTCTGGGGTATCATGATACATTCCGTAGCGTGATCATTCCGATCCAAAGCCATATTCCAGGGAGATCCCAGTTGAGTTCCGCCTGGCATCAACAACCGATCCAATCCGTGTCGAACGCCATGGCCCAGACGGCAAGGGACCAGTTCGCACGTCTTCCCGGCCCACCCGGCTCCCTCGGCATGCTCGAAGAGATCGCCTCGCGCCTGGCTGGCATGCAAAACCGTCTCAATCCCAAACCGGATCCTTGTCAACTCACCCTTTTTGCCGCCGATCACGGCATCCACGCCGCCGGCGTCGCCGGTCAGACCCCGGAACTCTCGCCTGCCCTGGTGCGCAACGCCATCAACGGTGGCAGTCCCGGCGCGGTCCTGGCACGCAACCTTGGCGCACGCATCGAGGTGGTCGATGTGGGACTGCTGCACGATCCGGGTGAACTGCCCGGTCTGATCCGATGCCGCATCGGCAACGGCAGCACCGATTTCCGCACCACCCCCGCCATGAGCGATCATCAACTCCACGCTGCCATGAATGCCGGTA
>JADFZD010000204.1 GCA_015232705.1 Magnetococcales bacterium
GAACAGCGACACCAGTTCATCGCGATTGATTTGATCCCCCTGCCCCTGATCGACCAGACGAATCCGCTCGAAATCCCGCGCGGTCAGAAGTCGGCGGTATTCGGACTCGATTTTCTTGATCGCCTTGTCCACAGCGGTACGATTGAATTGATAGGTCAAGGCGTTCAACCAGGTCTTATGAAGCAACTGCACCAGGTCACGCGGATGACCGCCGGAGTGTGCGATCAGATGATCAACCGTCTCAACGCTGTCGAACCACTCGCGCGGCACCCGTTTGTAGACCATCTGACGTATCGGCTCCCAGAACCGCTGGTCATCGGTGCGAATGGTGCGGTCCTCTTTTTCGAATAACCGAATCATCGGCAGACGATGCACCAGGGAGTAATTTTTTTGAAGATCACGATTCTCGAAGAGCAGATTGATCTGCGCGGCATAGATGAAGTTGCTGCGTATCTGTCTTAGCTGGTGGATATCGTCCACAAAAAATCGTTGGGTATCGATATTGTTCAACTTGTCCGTGTTATCGACGATGAAAAGCAGTCCCTTGCCCAATCCGCGCACGATGATGAGCCGCTCCGCTTGATCCAACAAGGCATTGAAAATATCCACGAACATGGCAAAGGTGTGACGCACCGCCTGCCGCACCTTCTCTTTGTAGGAGGCGTTACTTCTCAATCCGCCCGTGAGCCGTGCCATGATTTTGGCAAAGAACGGCACACTCACACCGGCCTGGAATTCGCTCTTGAGTTCCGAGGAGAGCGCAAGATCCAGTTGTTGCTCGATAATCTCCTGATTGAACCACTGCTGCAAACGCTGTAAATAAATATCCTCAATCGTGATTCCCTCTTTTTCCATGGTCTCGAACAGAATTTGGGCACTGGCAAACAGCAGATCAACGTATTGACAGTTGTTGTCATCAATAACATCACGAATATCAAAATGGATTACATAATAGCGCGTCGGATCATGCAACTTCGATTTCAGCCGCAACAACTCCGAACTCTTGCCACACCCCAAATGTCCGGTAAACAGCAAACACTGATTTTTTGCTGGTTTAAGCAACTCAAAAGAGTCCGGGTTAATCCCCAACTGCATATAGATGTCCCGGAACGAAAACTCTCCGCGCGCATGCTCGGTGTCCACGTAAAACGGATCACCGGGGGATGATGGCGCCATAAAATCCAGATTGTCTTTCAGCAGCATGTAAGCGCGCGGGTCGTAAGCCATCTGATTGTTCCTTTATGACCAGATCAAGGGTGTCTCTTACACTTTAGCAAGAGCACTCCTGAAAAACAAAAAAAATCCCCGGATCCACCTGCAAGCCACAGGCCGATCCGGGGATCGCAAAGCCAAGTTCAGTCACGCTTCCCCGCCTGAATCAGGGGAAAGGCGCAAACTGTTGAAAAAAATCAACCGCGCAGATGGTTGAGCACTTCGTCGAGCATCTTCTTGGCGTCACCAAACAGCATCCGGTTGTTCTCCTTATAGAACAGCGGATTGTCCACGCCCGCATACCCCGAGGCCATGGAACGCTTCATGACGATCGAGGTCGAGGACTTCCAGACTTCCAACACCGGCATGCCGGCAATCGGGCTGTTTGGATCCTCCATGGCCGACGGGTTCACGATGTCGTTGGCACCGATCACCATGGTGACATCGGTTGAGGGGAAGTCGTCGTTGATCTCGTCCATCTCCAGCACGATGTCATACGGCACCTTGGCTTCGGCCAACAGCACGTTCATGTGACCCGGCATACGCCCGGCCACCGGGTGAATCGCGAAACGCACGTTCTTGCCCTTGGAACGCAACAACTGGGTGATCTCGAACACCGTGTGCTGCGCCTGCGCGACGGCCATGCCATAACCCGGCACGATCACCACGTTCTTGGCCTCACGCAGAAGCTCGGCGGTCTCCAAAGCGGAGACGGACACCACTTCGCCCGCCGGAACGGCACCGGCAGAGGAGGACGGGGCACCGCCATCGGAACCGAAACCACCGCCGATCACCGCCAGGAACTTGCGATTCATGGCGCGGCACATGATGTAGCTCAGAATGGCACCCGACGAACCCACCAAAGCACCCACCACGATCAGCAGGTCATTGGAAAGCATGAAGCCGGTCGCGGCAGCCGCCCATCCGGAGTAACTGTTGAGCATCGACACCACCACCGGCATGTCGGCGCCGCCTATGGCCATCACCATATGCACGCCGAACACCAAAGCAAGCGCAGTCATGGCCAACAGTGGGGTCATCCCGGCAGAGATGCCATGGGCGTTCAGGAACACTTTGCCCAGCATCACGGTGACGATCAGCAGGCCGAAGTTGAACTGATGGCGACCCGGCAGGGTCAACGGCTTGCCGCTGATCTTGCCGGAGAGCTTGCCAAAAGCGACGATCGAACCGGAGAAGGTGACAGCACCGATCAGGATGCCGATGTAGATCTCCATCTCGTGAATGGTCTTCTCGGCCCCGGTCAGGGTGGAGGTGGGATCGATGTAGTTGGCAAAACCCACCAGCATGGCGGCCAGACCGACCAGGCTGTGCATGAGGGCGACCAGTTCCGGCATTTCGGTCATCTTGACGCGGATGGCGGCGAAGATACCCACCGAACCACCGATGGCCATGGCGACGATGATGATCGCCAGATTGCCGGCACCGGCCAATTTCGGACCCAGCAAGGTGGCCAGCACGGCGATGGTCATGCCGATGACGCCGAACAGATTACCGCGACGGGCGGTTTCGGGATTGCTCAGACCACCAAGACTCAAAATGAAAAGAATGGTGGCGCCGATGTACGAAACGGTCAATAAACCTTGGTTCATGGGTCACGTCTCCTTATTTCTGAAACATGCGCAACATGCGCTGGGTAACCCAGAAGCCGCCCAACATGTTGACCGCAGTCAGCACAATAGCCAACCAGGCCAGAACAGTGATGACTTCGCCAGGTGAAGCAATCTGAATCAGTGCACCAATCACGATAATGCTGCTGATGGCATTGGTCACGCTCATCAGCGGGGTGTGCAACGCCGGGGTCACGTTCCAGATAACCATATACCCCACAAAACAGGCCAGGATGAAGACAGTAAAATGGCTCAGGAAGGCAGG
>JADFZD010000205.1 GCA_015232705.1 Magnetococcales bacterium
GCTGGGATTCGAAGATCAGACCGCCGAAGTCCCGTACCTCGCCGGCATGCGGGATCGCATGGCTGTCATCAAGGGAGATCAGGATGTCCGACTGCCGCTTGAGCGAATAGGACTGCTCGGTGGTAATGCGCACGCGAGCGATACATTTGCCGAATCCGCGGATCTCCGGGGGATAGACATCGAAACTGATGACCCGGTAGCCGGCGGCTGCCACGGCGTTGCGCAGGATGTCGCCGGCGGCGATGGTGCCGTCGCCCGCCGAGCCGCAAATGGCGATTTGTGTATCGGTGGCGTTCATGACCGTGCTCCCTTGGGGGCTTTGCTGGACGCTTTCATGGGCTGCGCGCTCAATCGCAGGACCAGAAGGGTGAGTCGATGTGACCTTGCGCGTCACGCCCGAGCGTCTCTTCCTGGGTGGTGGCGAACTGTTCATGGCCCCCTGTCATGTTGATCGCGGCGACCGCGCCCATGGCGCGGACATTTTTGTAACCATAATAGAACCGGTAGGCGTGATCCTCTTCGGACCAGATCTGGCACACGTCACCGGCGGCATAGATGTTTGGATCGCTGGTCAGAAGTGCGGTGTTGACCAGCAAACCGCGCTCGATGTCCGTACCCGATCTGAGCATGAACTCCACCACCGGCGTCAGACCGTAGAACGGCATCACAATGTCGCCATGCAGACTGTTGCCGTTGCGGAACAGCACCCGACGCGCCGGCAGACCCGACATGCCGGGTTCAACCTTGATCACACCCCCTTCGGCCTCCCCATCGATGATTTCCAGCCCCATCTTCTCCAGGGAGGTGAGCCCGTCAGCACGCTCCTCGGAGGTCAGGTTGTGGGGCCAGAAGGTGCTTTCGTGGGTGACGAGGATCACCCGGCACTCGACGGAGAGCAGGGTACGCGCCAGATCCAGACCGATCATATCGCCGCCGAGCATCACCACGGTCCCTTTGTCCGGAAGCGCCTTGCGGGTGGCGAGAGCTGCTTCGTAGGTGCCAAAGTGATGGAACATCCCGCGACACTCGACCAACTCTTCCGGGAGATGACCGCGACCCCCGGTGGCGACCAGCAGCTTGTCATAGGGCAGCGACTCGTTGTGCGCCAGTTTCACCAGACGGCGGCGGGCATCCACGGAGACCACCCGGCAATCGCGCAGCAGTTGGATGCCCCGCTGGAGGTAGTATTCCGGCGGATGAGTCAAGAATTCGCGCCAGCTCTTGTGCCCCTGGAAGAGTTGCGGGAGCCGGTAGCGGTTGTAGAACAGCAGACGGCTGTTGGTGACGATGGTCACCCGGCCCTCGGGATCGCGGTCGCGGATGAGTTCGGCGGCCTGAATGCCGGCCACACCGTTGCCGATGATGACGTAGCGGCGCGGAGCCGAGGCGGTAGAGAGCGAAGCGTTCATGGCATCATCCATCCACGGTGACGAAATGGTTGCGGGTTATGGAGATGCAGGCCACGGGGCAGACCTTGAAACAGGCTCCGCACCGGATGCATTCGTTGTTGTCGATCCAGATCGCGGCCACTTTTTGCCACTCTTTGGTTTCCTGCAATGGGCCGTGGGTGCCATCCGGCTTCACTTCCACATCGCACACCAGCTTGATGCAATTGCGCGGCGCCACTTCGATGCAGGCGCGGCAGTAGATGCAGCGATCGACGTTGATCTCATAGCGCAGATCGCACAGATAGCAGCGTTTGGCCTCTTCGAGCGCCAGATCCTTGGTGTAGCCGCGCTCCACCTCGTGCACCAGTTGCTGGCGCTCGGGCAGGGGGATGGTCGGCATGTGCTGGCGCGGAATGAAATCATGGGCCGGCTCACGTAATGGTGCGGGCACCGGTTCCATGCTTACCATGCGGCGGCGTTTGCGTCCCACCAGCCAGGTATCGAGCTTGTCGGCGATCTGTCGGGCATGGCCGATGGCCTCGATGGCGGTCGAGGCGCCACGTACATAGTCGCCGGCGGCGAACAGCCCCTGTACCGAGGTCATGCCGTTTTCGGCCACACGCACGTTCCCCCAGCGATCCAACTCGACGCGCATGTCGAGAAAGTCGTTCACCGTCTTCTGACCAATGGCGATGATCAGGGTGTCGCACGCTTCGACAAACTCGGATCCTTCGATGGGCGTGGCCAGACGGCGGCCATTCTCGCGCCAGCCGCCCAGGCGGTTCTGAATGAACTCCACGCCCACCAGACGACCGTTCTCATCGGTTCGCAAGGCGACCGGGGTGCGCAATCCCTTGATGCGGATTCCTTCGCGTTTGGTTTCGAACAACTCCTCGCTGGTGACCGGGATGTACTCTTCGCTGGTGCGCAGATGGATGGTGACCTCCTGTCCGCCGAGACGTTTGGCGACACGGGCGCAGTCAAGGGCCGTGAATCCGGCTCCGACCACGGCCACGCGGCGTCCGACCCGTTTGTTCTGTCCGCGATGGAGGTCCATCAGGAAGTGCAGTCCGTACTCCACATCCTGACAGTGGCGGGAGAGGTCTTCGCCATCCGGGATGCCGTTCAATGGGAGAAGAATCGGAGCCATGCAGCCGGTGGCCAGGAGAACGGCGTCGAAGTCGGCCAGCAGGGTCGAAACACGGGTCGCGCCCTTGCCGGAGCCGACTGTGACGCCGGATTTCAGTTGCACACCGACGCGCAGGGCATTGTGCAGCTCGATATCGAGCATGGTGCGCGGCAAACGAAACTCCGGGATGCCATAGCGCAGCATGCCGCCGGGTCGCTCCTCACGCTCGAAGATGGTCACGTCGTGACCGAGCAGAGATAGGTCGTGGGCCGCAGCGATGCCTGCCGGACCGGCGCCCACCACCGCCACGCGTTTGCCGGTCGGAGCGTAGAGTCGTTCGGTGATGCGGTGTCCCACATCTTTCATGTCGGCGGCGGAGCGTTTCAGGTGGCAGATGCTGACCGGATCGCCATTGCCGGCCCAGCCGTGTCGGCAGGCCGATTCGCAGGGACGCGAGCAGATGCGACCGAGCACCCCGGGCAGGACATTGGCTTCACGGTTGATCTCGTAGGCGAGCCCGTGATTGCCTTCGGCGATGGCGCGGATGTAGGCCGGGACGTTGGTGCCTGCGGG
>JADFZD010000206.1 GCA_015232705.1 Magnetococcales bacterium
TGAATTTGCACTGGTTTATTGTCCATGATCCGTCCTTGCGTTTAGATAGTTGTACAGATTTGCTGCCGATGTCAGTTCGCCCTCGAACTCCACCTCTTGGCCACCGGGAACCTTGACCGACGTGCCATCTTTGCGAATGAACTCGTACTCCGTTTTGTTCAGCTCTTCCGTCGTTTGAAGAACCCCCGTCTGACCGGCATCACTTGGCCGGAAGGTGGTGCAACCTTTACAGCCCATGGCCCACGCTTGTTCGTACAGGTTCTTGAACTCATCGTATGGTATATCGTAAGGGGTGTTAATCGTCTTCGCGACACTGCTATCAATCCCCTTCTGCGCGGCGGCTTGCACTGCCAAGTGTTGCGACGGGTTGGTTCCATAGGCCGTATCAAACCGCCACCAGTCCTCGCCCTGGTGCAGAAACCGTTCGGCTGACTTAACGGTGACTGGCTTCCGAGTCTTGCGCCCCTCGACCGTGATGTTGCGGATGTACTCATGGGCGAAGGTTGGTTCAATACCGCCGGAACAGTTGTTGCCAAACGTGAACGCCATCGTACCTGTTGGCGCAAGGCTGGTGTGATGGGTGAACCGCATGCCGATTTCCGAGATGGTCTTAACGACGTTGTGCGTCTCCCATGGCGCGTCGTACACATGGCCGAACTTCTTGATCCATCGTTTGGCGTACTCTTCACGAACCTTTGGATCGTTGAACACAGGAGCCGGTCCATGCTCCGCAGCTAGTTGTGCGCCACGCATCCAACCGGCTGCGTTTATGGTATTCATGATGCTATTCAACAAATTGATGGACTGGCCGCTTCCATACGCCAAACCAAGCATGTTCAATGCAGTGCCGAAGCCAAGGATGCCCATCCCGTGACGACGTTTCAGATTCAACTCCGCCTCGTACTCTGGCAGTGGCAGGTTGGCGTGTTCGACAACGGAGTCCAGAAGTTCGGTGAAGTCAGCAGCGGAGTGGTACAGGGCTTCGAGATCCAGCCTCTTGCGACGGACAAAACGACTAACGTCGATGCTGCCCAACAAACATGCGCCGTTAGGTGGTAAGCCCTGTTCCCCGCATGGGTTAGTAGTTTTAATTTCCTCCATAAAATTAAGTAGGTTGTCGTTATTGTACACTGTCAAAAACAACACTCCAGGATCGCTGTACTCATACGTTGACCGCATGATCAAGTCCCACAACCAACGCGCCTTGACCGTCTTCCCTTTGGTCGTTGCCCCCTTGTGGTCGGTAAAGGATGGCGTCCAGTCCAAGTCGTCTTTAACTGCTTTCATGAAATCATCGGTGACGCCAACAGAAAGGTTGAACTGTTGGAAGGCGCCAGGAACACGCTTGGCTTGAATGAAATCCACAATGTCTGGATGGTCTACTCGCATGACACCCATCAAGGCTCCACGCCTGCCGCCCGCAGACGACACGGTTTTGCACGTCCGGTCGAAGATCTCCATGAAGGGGATGGCCCCTGTGGTATACGCCCCGGCTCCACGCACCAGCGCCCCTTTGGGGCGGATGGAAGAGAAGTCGATGCCGAGGCCGCATCCTGCCGCCAGCGAAAGGCCCGTCTTCTTCACGGAAGACATGATACCTTCCATGCTGTCCACCACTTCATCCAACACCAAGCAGTTGATAAGGCTTCCCGCTGGCTTGTGTTCTCCCGCTCCGGCGTTCGACAGGATGCGGCCCGCCGGAAAGCACCCGGCTCTCATCGCACCAACGAATCTGTTATACCTGTTATCGTCTCCGCCAGACAGCGTAGCGGCTACCCGCAGAAGCGTGTCGTCTGGCGTTTGGTCCAAGGCGAGGCCGCTGTGCGTTTTCAAACGGTACTTGTCATCCCAGACGCGGTAGCTTTCCTCTTGCAGCTTGTTATGGTAGAAGTCATTTCCCATCGCTGTACTCCTCAAACTTGTCACACGCCTGCGTATAGTTTAAAGTGCATTTACCGAACGGAACCGCTCCGTCAAAGCAGAGGCCGTTTACGCCCCCTTTCCGTTTGTACCTGAAAAGGGCACACATTCCACACACCTTGACCTCCGGCGTTTCAACCGGGGCCGTCGCGCTGTGCATGTTCTGCCAGGACAGGGCCAACAGATTGAATAACAAGTGCCATAACGGGTCCAGTCCTGTGTCCTCGTCCGACATAGCGTTGTCCCACTCACATGCATGTCGCCACACCTTGTCCCACAATTTCACCCGGTCATACGTGCGCCATCCGTACCGCTCGTGTTTGGTGCGACCGAACTCCCACACTTGCGCCAAGTTGTACATGGCATTGAACAAACCGTACCGGCGAATGATCCACGCTGCCGAGGTCAACGTAAGCCTCTGCCCAATCAAGTAGTCCAGCTTCGCGACGTCCAAACGCTTGTCCTGACTCTCCTCTATGGCCTTATCGAGAGCGATCCCAAACTCTTCCACCACTTCTGCGATTCGCGGTTTGGCTACCGGAACCCATTTCACTTTCTCTTCCATCCTAGCTCCCTTTCTTAATTTGAACATTGGTGCATTTTTGGCTGTTAACCATACACATCGCTGTTGATGCGTCGTACCCATCTTTGATGTACTCATCAATCGCGCTCTTTTCCAGGTGCCGTTCAACCGCACCGGCCAACAGCACAGCGGTCAGAATGATTACGATACTCGCGGCGGCAAACCCAATCAGTTGAAACGCGGCAACCACGTTTTCTTTATCCATCACATACTCTCCTTTATCGAGTGCTTCATGTATTTGTCCCACTCCCGCTTGCACTCTTTCAGCGTGGGGATGAGAACACAACCGTCGCCTGTACTGTCACGGCTTAACGTGATCGGTGGGCAAGCAGACTGCAACTGGCGTACCAGATCGTTTAACATTGGCAGACGTTCTTTGGCCTGCCGTACACGGGCATATCGTTGGAGCGCGTCGGCCACCAGTGCAACGGATGTCTCCGTGGTCCACGTCTTGCCCAGGGTGTTGTCTACCAAGTACAGCAAGTTACCGGCCCGGAGTGACTCATACCACCATTGCAGTGTCAACGGTAACGATTGCAGCTTCTGCACCGCCAGGGCTTCGGTCACTGGG
>JADFZD010000207.1 GCA_015232705.1 Magnetococcales bacterium
AAAAGAGTTCCCCTATTATGTGGGCATCCACTCCCTGGCCGATCTGGCCACCAAAGAGGATCGGGTCTGCGTGCTCAACATCCTCGGCGGCGAAAGCACGACCGTCACCCCCATCAGCCATGAATACTCCGGTGGCAATATCGTCTGCGGCGTGCAGCCGGGCCGCTCCGGCGCGGTGATGAAAACCAAGCTCGGCGATATCCCGGTCTACAACAACGTGCTCGAAGCCCTCAACGACGGCAAGAAGTTCAACGTCGCGGTGGTCTATGTGCCACCGGATGGCGTCAAGGATGCGGTCATTGAGGCGGTGCGTGTCAATCCGGATCTCAAGAAGGTGGTGATCCTCACCGAGAAGGTGAAGGTCAAGCACGCCCGCATGATCCGTCAATACTGTCAGTGGTGTGGCGTGGATGTCTTCGGCGCCAACTGCCTCGGTATCGGCGATGCCCATAACCATGTGCGCATCGGCGGCGCCCTCGGTGGCAACGCCCCGCATGAATCCTTGGTCCCGGGTTCGGTGGGTCTCTACTCCAACTCCGGCAACTTCACCACCACCATCGCCACCTACCTGCTCACCGCCGGCTGGGGCACCACGGTGTCGGTCTCCTCGGGCAAGGATGTCTACATCCACTTCGCGGCCCCGGAGTTCACCCATGCCATGCACAACGACGACCGCACCAAGGCCGCCGTGATGTATATCGAGCCGGGCGGATACTACGAGCGCGATCTGATCTTCCGCAAACCGGTGGTCGCCTGCGTGGTGGGTCGCTGGAAGGCCAAATTGACCCGCTCCTGCGGTCATGCCGGTGCCATCGCCGGTTCCGGCGACGATGCCGCCTCCAAGGAGCGCTGGTTCATGGAGAAGTTCGGGGTCAAGGCGATCTTCACCCCGGAAACCCCGGCCTGCTCGGCCAAGGGCGCGGTGGTGACCAACATCGCCCATATCCCACAGGCCTTGACCGCCGTGATGATGATGAACGGCATCAAGCCTGACTTCGAACCGCGCGGCGATCTGTCGCTCAAATGCTGGTTCTTCGGCAATCAGGATATCGCCCTGCCCAAGGAGCTGCAGCTTCCAGTGGTCGAGGCGCTGGCTCCCTACAACGAGCAGATCGCCTCCCTCGGCAAGCAGGTGGGGGCGATCTTCCCGCGTCAGGCCATGAAAGATTGCTCCGGCGCCTCGCGCATGGATCCCAAGACCCAGGTCTCCCAGGTGCATGGCGTGAGCGTGCTCGATGCCTCCACCCACACCCTGGAAGAGAATCTGACGATGGCCCTGATTCGCGAATATCCGGATGAGACCGGTCGCGCCATGGCCAACGTCGCCCTGAACGGCTTTGTCAACCACTTCGGCCTTCCGGGCCTGATGGCTGCGGACGCAGCCCGCGAAGCGGGCAGCAGCCCGAATGTGGTCCTCTCCACCGGACTGGCGATGATCGGTCCCAACGAGATCAAACCGGCGCGTGATGCGGTCCAGGCATTCATCGATCTGTTCGGCCTCTCCGGCATGACCGATCCGAATGACCTCACCTTCGATTTTCAGGCGCAGCTGGCGCAAGCCACCGAAAGCGGCGCACGTGACGTGCTGATCTCCCCCAAGAGCGGCAAGCGCGGCAAGGCGATGCTGAGTGCCCTGGAAGCGCGTGGCTGCAAGTCGATCTTTATCGAGTTCGTCAAGGCGTTGGGCGCGAGCAACGACGGGGTGCGTGACAGCACGGTGTTGGCTGCCATCTGTTGCCATTTGGCCTGGCGTCCGTTGATTCGTCGGCGTGTCTCTCTGACCACTCTGCTGGCCATGCCATGGCATTTTCGCATCTTCAGCACGTTGGTCGGCTGTGTGGTGCCGGCAGCGCGTCAGGACAAGAAGAGCTTTTCGGGCGTGGACAACAACGAACTGCTCGAATCCTGGAGTTTCACCGAGACCGCCTTCCTGTCACTGTTCAATCGCCGTCCGAACGAAGAGGAGCTTTTCAGTTTCTCGGTGCTGGTGGGCCTTTTGGTCACCAACGGACCAGGCACCATCTCCGCCCAGGGTCCGAAAGGGGCGGTCAGCGCCGACGGTCCCATGGCTCCGGAGCGGATTCAGGTCAACAAGGCCTATCTGGGTTTCCTCTCGCACACCGGTTTCGCCCATGGCGGCAACGGCTACGAGGCGATCGCCTTCCTGATGGAGCGGTTCAAGGATTCCGCCCTTACCGAACCGGGCGATCCGAACCATGGTCTGGATCTGATGGCCATGGCCATGGCCTATGCCGCCGAGTACAAGGCGTACAAGGCCAAGGCCAAGGGCGCTGGGAGCATGGATTACGCCAAGATCCCGTGTGTGAATCATCCGGTGTTCAAGGGCAAGCCCGAGAACTTCGATCCGCGCGAGGTGTTTGTGGACAACCTCTTCAAGCAGCGCGGCTCGTACAACGTGTTCCAGGATTTTTATCACCAACTGGTGCATGCGCTGTTCAAGAGTGGTATCAGCCGTGAGATCTACTGCGTGAATGTGGATGCGGTGATCGCGATTCTGTTGTTGAAGATGCTCTGGAAGCCGTATGCCAATGGTGAGGTGAGTGCCGAATCGATGGAGAGCGCGGCTTTCATCACCTTCCTGTTTGGCCGCATGATCGGCACCGCCGCCGAGGTGGACGATCACACCAATCGCGGTCGCGACATGGATACCCGTACTGCCGCGAGCGCCTGTTCGTTCGTGTCGTAACGGATCATCAAGATTCGGATGAAAAAAACCCGCCACTCTCTGGCGGGTTTTTTTTGGTGAAAATCCGGGTCGAGCAGACCGGTTTCTTCGTGATGCTACAGGTCGAGGTTTGTTTTCTCGGTTTGCTGCCTGGTTTCCCGGCAGTGCCACCCTATTTCGACCATACACCCGTTGTCCCCGGTCCCTCCCAGAACCATGCTTGCGCTATTTACGCACACGGCTCCTCATCATCACACTTCACGACGATTCAGAACAGGTTGAACTGGGCTATCTGCCGCTGGAAGCCAATGCAGCTCATTTGTTTTTTCAATTGGTTTCAAGACGCTACGAGCGAGGCAGCATACTGGTGACC
>JADFZD010000208.1 GCA_015232705.1 Magnetococcales bacterium
CGCGGCACGCACCCTCCTCCCACAGGCAGAGAAGCATCTGGCGGCTATCAGGCGCTTCGACCGCCTCGCCCCCCTTGGCAGCATCCCGGGCGGCCTGTTGGGCGATGGTACGCGTGGTATTGGCGTTGTCTGTGTTCTGGATGATCGAAGAGGTCATCTCCTCCATGGCCGCGGAGGTCTGTTCGATGGATGCCGCCTGTCCGGTTGCGCCTCGCGACAGCTCTTGCGAAACGTTGGAAATTTCGTTGCTGCCTGCAGCGACTTGCTCGGCAGCCGACGTAATCTCGCCAATCACCTCGCGCAGTTTTCCGACCATTCCTTTCAAGGCATGGGCGAGTTGCCCGATTTCATCCTTCTGCTCCATGACAAGCGTAGCGGACAGATCGCCCATGGCGATCCGCTCTGCGAACGCCACCCCCTTGACCAGGGCATTGACAATGAAATTGGAGAGGAAAAGGGCGATCATCCACCCGAGAAGCAATGCCCCCACAGAGGCGGCGACGATCACTCTGCCGGAATCGTCGATTTGCAAGGCGGCTTTTCTCTTTTGTCCTTCGACTGTGGCGGCAATCTTGTTTTCGGCGTCGCGTCGGTTGGCTACCATCAGTTGTTCGGTTTGCTCCTGCTGCTTGAAGATAGCCATAATCTCCCGCATCTCTTGCTCGTAAAGATCAAAGCTGGCCATGATCCGCTTGCCACGCTCCTGATTCGTCGGATTTTTGAAAGAGGGCATCAGATCCTGCACGATCTTGCGCGCCGCACGCACCCCTTCGGCATTGCGACGCAAGGAGGCTTCATCCCGACCTTGGGAAAGAAAAAGCTCATTCTCGCCGATGCGGGCATCCTGAAAGAGCAGCAGAATGCGTGACATCAGATTGACCTTGCCCGCCCTGTCATCCATCCTCTCCAGTTTGAAGGTCAAGGGAGGGCGATCCGTCGGGACTTTGTCCTTGAATTGACGATCACCTCTGATTTGATCCGAGGTCACATTGAGAAATTGCGCCAACTCGGCGATTTGATCCAGCAGTGTCTTGGCCTGATCCGACTGCATCGAGCCGACTTCCTGATCCACCACTTTGACCGCTTCGCGGATCCGGGCCATGCGGGTCTGAAACTGCTTATCCAACGCCACAAACTGATTGAAACTACCCTGGTAGGCATCGGCGGCAGCGAGGACCTCATCCATCTGGGCTTTGTCATCAGAGGCGTTGAACTTCTGGTCGCGGTCAAGCTGCGCCAGTTTGCGAAGCGCATCAAGGGCCTGTTGATTCTCCGCGATGGATTTGGCATCCCGATGAATGATGAAACCCATTTCAGCCCGCATCACTTGACTAACCAGCTCATCGAGCATGGCCATATCCTGCGTTTTGTCCAGTCGATTCGCCAACGCCTGCAGACCGCCATACCCGGACAGGGCCACCAGGAGCGTCAACAGCAGCACCAAGCTGAATCCGACCCCCAATTTGACGCGCAATTTCAAGTTTTTCATCGTAAAGTCCATTTCAACGGAGGTTCCGGAAGGTTGGGGAGATTGCTGTAGATACTACTGCTTATATTTCAATGTATGGAAAGATGATAGGAGAATGAATGAATCATAAATCAATCATGTTCTGAATCAAGGTTTTCTGTCAAGGAACATGTCCTTCATAGGGTGCAAAAAAGGGAGGAGCTTTCATGATGCCCTGATTTTCATGATGCTGGGGCATCACCCCACCAGCCTGATACCCGCCCGTTCCCCCGCTTCGCTCCTCTGTCGGACAACTCCCTTGCGCTGTAGAATGGGTGGAGTATCGTAAATGGATACCAACCGCACAGGAATCACGGTACTCAGGATCCTCATCATGCTGCGTCAACTGATCATCGAGAATATCGCCCTCATCGAACGGCTGGAGATCGAGTTCGATCCCGGCCTGACCATTCTGACAGGCGAAACCGGTGCCGGAAAGTCCATCGTCATCGATGCTCTGGCGTTGACCCTCGGTGCGCGTGCCGACAACTCCCTGATTCGCGCCGGGGCGGAGCGCGCCATGGTCGCCGCCCATTTCATCCTGCCCCAGGCCCATCCGACCCGTCTCTGGCTCAAGGAGCAGGCGCTCACCGGCGAGGAGGAGGACGAAGAGCTGTTTTTGCGTCGCACCCTCTCTGCCAGCGGACGCGGCAGGGCGTTCATCAACGAAATTCCGGTTCCGGTGACGGTCCTGGCGCAACTGGGCGATGGCCTCGTGGATATCCATGGTCAGCACGATCATCAATCCCTGCTCCATCCCGCCACCCATCTGGAGATTCTCGATGGTTTCGCCCGTCACGAGGCGCTGCGAGCGGTCACGGGCGAGTCGGCGCGCATCTGGCGCGAACGCCGCGATGCCTTGGAAGAGGTGCGCAATCGGGCACGCAACGCCGAACAGCGCCGTGACTATCTGCTGCACCAACTCGATGAACTGGACGCCGCCGCCCCAGGCGAAGGGGAGTGGACGCGGTTGGAGCAGCGTCGTTCCCGTCTGGCTCATGTGGTGAAGCTGGGCGAGGCGACGGCAGCCGCTTTGGAGTGTCTCACCGGAGAGAGCCGTGGCGAGGGTGACGGGGCGAATCGTCTCGTCTCGTCGGCTGCCAGCGAAATCGAAAGCGTTGCACGTCTGGATCCGGCGTTGGAATCCCTGTCGGAACCGTTGCGATCGTTGCAATACGAACTGGAAGATCTGGCGGATCGCATCCGACATTACGCCGATGCCTTGGAAAGCGATCCCGACGAACTGGCCGAAATCGAAGCCCGACTCTCTTTGTTGCGCAACCTGGCGCGCAAGCATCGGCGGACGCCGGACGAGCTTCCGGAGTTGATCGAAGGGTTGCGCGCCGAACGCGACGGTTTGGACCGTCTCGATCACGACGAACAGCGCCTGGTTGACGCACTCGAAGAGACCCGGCGGGAGTACGATCAGGCCGCGCGCCGTTTGAGTGCCTCGCGTGCCGACGCGGCGCGGCGGCTGATCAAGGAGACCGAATCCCAACTGCGCCCCCTGGGCAT
>JADFZD010000209.1 GCA_015232705.1 Magnetococcales bacterium
CGGAGTTTTTGGGGGATATCCCCTTGGATATCGTCATCCGTCAGAACATGGATGTGGGCACGCCGATCGTGGTGGCCGCGCCGGAGAGTCCCCAGGCGCTCAAATATCATGAGATCGCCGCGCGGATTGCCGCGAAGGTGGCCAGCATGGGTTTCGGGGAGAGCCGCTTCCCGAACATCATCGTCGAGTAGCCCATATGACGCGCGTCAGGGAGGGTGATGCGCCTCCCTGACGCTTTATGGTCCTGGCCCGCTTCGGAATGGGAAATTCAGACACCCGATTTTCCTGGTGGGCCCCCCTGTTCATTCGATAAGATTCTTCCTGCTGGAACGTCATGCCTTCTTTCGAGGGAATGACGGAATCGAAGTTTTTCATTCAGCTCGCTGGATTCACCAGGTTGAAATATGGAGATGACCACATGACCATGTTACGCATGGTGTTGCTTTGGATTCTCTGGATCTCCTCGGCATCGGCGGATGAGATTCAGGTGGCGGTGGCGGCCAATTTCAGCGCGCCGGCACAAAAGATCGTCGAGGGTTTCCGTGCGGCTACCGGACACAAGGTGGCCATCTCGGCGGGTTCGACGGGTAAGCTCTATGCGCAGATCAAGAATGGCGCCCCGTTTGACGTGCTGCTTGCCGCCGACGAAGAGACCCCGGTCAAACTCGAAAAGGAGGGGGTGGGGGTGACTGGCAGTCGTTTTGTGTATGCCACCGGACGGCTGATCCTTTGGTCCAAACGTACCGGATGGGTGGATGACCAGGGTGCGGTGCTCACCAAGGGCACGTTCGAACATCTGGCGATCGCCGATCCCAAACTGGCGCCCTACGGAGCAGCGGCCATCGAAGTCCTGGAAAAGCTCGGATTGCTTGAATCGTTGCGTCCCAAATTCGTTCAGGGGGAAAACATCACCCAGGTACATCAGTTCGTGACCTCTGGCAACGCCGAGTTGGGCTTTCTCGCTCTCTCCCTGGTGATGCGCGAAGACAAGATCACGGAAGGAACGGGTTGGCTGGTGCCAGGCGATCTTCATCGCCCGCTGCGGCAGGAGGCGATCCTGTTGAACAGAGGCAAGGACAATCCGGCGGCCAAGGCGTGGCTGGCCCATCTGCGCACCCCGGAAACCAGGGCGTTGATCGCCTCTTTCGGCTACGAATGAGGCGTTGACCCCCTTGTCCTGGCTCGACACTTCCGACTGGCTGGCCCTGCTGTTGACCGCCAGGCTGGCTGCGGTCACCACCCTGTTGCTGCTTGTTTTCGGGACGCCCCTGGCATGGTGGCTGGCGCATACCCGTTCGTCCTGGAAGGGGCCGGTTTCGGCGCTGGTCGCCATGCCGCTGATTCTTCCCCCTACGGTGTTGGGTTTCTATCTGTTGCTGTTCATGGGCCCGGAGGGGTGGTTGGGCCGTCTGACCCAGGCATTCGGCTGGGGCTTGCTGCCCTTCAGCTTTGCGGGATTGGTGATCGCCTCGTTTCTCTACTCGCTGCCATTTGTGGTCCAACCCCTCCAGAACGCTTTCACGGCCATCGGGTCCGCGCCGCTCGAAGCCGCCGCCAGTCTGCGTGCCTCGCCGCTCGATGCCTTTTTCACCGTGGTCATTCCCCATGCCATGTCCGGATTCCTCACCGCCACCGTGCTGGGTTTTGCCCATACGGTGGGTGAGTTCGGGGTGGTGCTGATGATCGGCGGCAATATTCCCAACGCCACCCAGGTGGTGTCGGTGCGTATCTATGCCCATGTCGAGGCCATGGAGTACGCCCATGCTCACACCCTGGCCGGTGGCTTGGTGCTCTTCTCCTTTCTGGTGCTGGTGCTGTTGAACCGGGTTCAGCCTTCGGGGTCACGGGGATGAACGGTGTGATCCGGGTTGCCTGCCGGCTGGCGCGTGGCCCATCTTCCGTCGAACTCCGCAAAGGTCCGGCTCGAAAAGGCGGGCAAGGGGGTATCCCCGCACCCAGCCCATTTTCCCTGGAGGTCGATCTGACCTGGCCCGCCCAGGGTGTGACGGCCCTGTTCGGACCCTCCGGATCGGGCAAAAGTACCCTCATGCGCATCCTGGCGGGATTGGAACATCCACCTGGAGGATATGTCGCGGTGCGCGGGGTCCTTTGGCAGGATGATGCGCGGGGGATCTTTTTGCCAACCCATCGACGCGCCATTGGCTTTGTGTTTCAGGATGCCGCGTTGTTTACCCATCTGGATGTGCGGCAGAACCTGCTCTATGGATACAAACGTCTGCCCGAGGCTGAGCGGCGCGTCTCTGTGGATCAGGTGATCGATCTGTTGGGTATTGGTGATCTGTTGGAGCGACGCGTCACCACCCTTTCGGGTGGGGAACGGCAGAGGGTGGCCATTGCGCGCGCTTTGGCGGTGTCACCGGAGTTGTTGCTGCTCGATGAACCCCTGGCTGCGCTCGATCTGGCGCGAAAACGAGAGATCCTCCCGTTTCTTGAGAGGCTCCATCGCCAGTTGACCATGCCCGTGGTCTATGTGAGTCATGCGCCCGATGAGGTGGCGCGTCTGGCGGATCATCTGGTGGTGCTGGAGTCAGGGCGCGTTCTGGCCGAAGGACCCTTGGGCGTCACCCTGGCGCGGTTGGATCCTCCGGTGCGTCTGGGCGAGGAGAGTGGCGTGGTGCTGGAGACGGTGATCGGCGCTCGGGATGAGACCTGGCGATTGTGCCGCGCCGATTTTCCGGGTGGTGCGCTTTGGATTCGCGATCATGGTCTGGCGTCTGGTGAGAGGGCACGGGTTCGGGTGCTGGCGCGGGATGTCAGTCTGGCACTTGAACACCATACCAATACCAGCATTCAAAACATTCTGCCCGGTGTGGTGAGCGCCATGGCGGATGATCAACATCCGGCCAATACGCTGGTTCGGGTCGTGGTGGGGGAGACCCCACTGGTCGCCCGCATTACCCGCCGATCAGTTGCTCATCTTGATCTGGCAGTTGGCAAACCGGTCTGGGTTCAGGTCAAGTCGGTCGCCCTGATCGAATGATTTTTT
>JADFZD010000020.1 GCA_015232705.1 Magnetococcales bacterium
AAACGGCACCTCCTCCGGCTTGATGGGTGGCAAGGGTTTGGGGGGGCGCATCTTTCCCTCCCGCACCAGCCGCGCCTTCTCCTTGGCGATCTTCTTGAGCAGCACCGAAGCCGGTTCATCGTTCGGATCCTGATGCACCAGCTTGCCTTGGACGGCCAGTTGCAGAATCAACTCCCGCAACCGTTTCACCACGCCAGGCGTGCCAGCCAGGTGGCCAAAATTGGCCAGGAAACGGGCCGGGGTCATGGGTGGCGCTCCAGGGCTTCGGCCAGCACAGCGCGTAACTGGTCGCGGACCTCCTGCACCTGCTCCAACCGCTTCTGATAAGCTGCCAACAGATCATCCGGGTCGCCGTGACCGGCATCGGCGTTGTGGGGATTCTTGATGTCCAGGTTGAAGCCGTTTTTCTGGAAGGTCGCCACCGGCACCCGCCATGCCTGTTCGTTCTCTTGCCGCGCCTCCCACCACGCCTGCTCTGGGGCGAACTCCTCAAAGCGCATGGGTTTGGTCTTGGAGTAGCTCTTGTATCCTGCCGGGTAGGGGTGCTCATAGTACCAGGTCTCGCGAGTCGGCTCCCCCTTGGTGAAAAAAAGCAGATTGGTCTTGATGCCGGTATAGGGGTTGAATACCCCGTTGGGTAACCGGACAATGGTGTGCAGGTTGCAGTCGGTGAGCAGCTTTTCCTTGATGCGGCTTTTCACCCCTTCGCCGAACAGGGTGCCATCCGGCAACACCACCGCCGCCCGTCCGCCTGGTTTCAACAGGTGCATGATCAGCACCAAAAACAGGTCGGCAGTCTCCTTGGTCTGGAACTGGGCGGGGAAATTCTTCTCCGTGCCATCCTCTTCCATGCCGCCGAAGGGGGGATTGGTAACAATCACCTCCACCCGGTCGGCAAGGCCATAATCCCGCAGGGGACGAGCCAGCGTGTTGTCGTGGCGGATGTTGATGGGCGCTGGAATGCCGTGCAGCAGCATGTTGGTGACAGCCAGCAGATGCGGCAATGGTTTTTTTTCCACCCCATGGATGGAGGCCTGCAAGCGGGCTTCATCCTCTGGGGTCTTGACGTAGCGGGCGCGCATGTGATCGATGGCGCTGGCCAAAAAGCCACCGGTGCCGCAGGCCGGATCCAACACCTGCTCTCCAAGTCGCGGATCCACCCGATCGACCATGAATTGCGTCACCGCGCGTGGGGTGTAGTACTCTCCGGCGTTGCCCGCACTCTGCAAATCCTTGAGGAGCTTTTCATAAATATCCCCGAACAGGTGCCGGTCATCCTGACGGTTGAAATCAATGGCATTGACCTTGTTGATCACCTGCCTGAGCAGGGTGCCGGACTTCATGTATTGATAGGCATCCTCGAACACCGACCGCACCACCAGGGCGGCCTTGTCGGACTCGGTGCGGGGTTGCACTGTTTTCAGGCCGGGGAACAAGATGTTGTTGACGAACTCCAGCAGCTCGTCGCCGGTCATCCCCTCGGGATCAGCCGCCCAGTTGCGCCACTGCAACCGCACAGGAATGGGGGAGCGGTAGTGATCCTCCAGCAATTCCGCTTCCTGTTCCTGGTCGTCGAAGATCTTGAGAAAAAAAAGCCAGACCAGTTGACCAATGCGCTGGGCGTCGCCATCCACGCCCACATCCTGGCGCATGATGTCTTGAATGGTCTTGATGATGGTGGAGATGCTCATACGTTTCCTTCGATTTTTAGCCCGCTCAGGCTGCATAAAGTTCCTTTTCCAGAACTTTCAACGCCTCATCATACCCCTGTTTGCCACCAAACGCCCGGATGATCTCGGTTGGCGTTCCTGCCTGGCTGATGGGTTGCAGCTTGAGGAGATTCCTATCCGTCAGATTTGGCAAATCCTCGTCGGCAAACTTGTCCAACAGGGCGTTCAGCACGGCCCGGGCCTGCTCTCCGTACCGGGTGAAGGGATCGCGCTTCTTGACCCGTTCGGCCCGCTCCCGGCGGGTCAATGGGGGCTGATCGAAGGCAACATGGCAGATCAGGTCGAAGGGGCCGAACTCCTTGCCAACCTCTTCGGCCAGGGAGTCCAACAGAATGCCGTGCTCCTCCAACTCCTGAAGCAGCGCCTGCTTCTGTTCCGTTTGGGACCAGCGGTTGATGAACGCATCCAAAGAGGCAAACTCCCGGCGCACGGCCTTGCGGGTGTAATCCTTTAAAGACTCGGTGATCAGCTTGCCATCCCGGTCATAGTATTGCACCCGCTCGGCAATGACAGAAACCGTCACATCGCCCACCACATATTTTCGCCGTGGCTCCCCATCGGGATCGCCTCCGGTTGGGTCGCCCCCTGTGGAATCGCCGCCATCGTTACCGGTTGATTCGACATCGCCTGGATCCTCCTCGGGAGGAATCGGGGAATCGTCCGGGCCGGGTTCGTAAATCA
Source organism: Magnetococcales bacterium (assembly GCA_015232705.1). Taxonomy (GTDB): domain Bacteria; phylum Pseudomonadota; class Magnetococcia; order Magnetococcales; family Magnetaquicoccaceae; genus Magnetaquiglobus. The sequence goes on from JADFZD010000020.1 coordinate 2,412, forward strand.
CCACAGGGTCGCCATCAAAGCCGCGATCGGCAAAGCGGTTGGTGGCTTTCTTGAAATCCATGATGGTGAAGTAGAGCTTGCCATACTCCTCCTTCAAGCGGGTGCCACGCCCGATGATCTGCTTGAACAGAGACATGGACTCGATACGCTGATCCAGCACGATCAATTGGCAGGTTTGGGCATCCACCCCGGTGGACATCAATTGCGAGGTGGTGGCAATGACCGGAAAACGGCTTTCCGGGTCAATGAAATTGTCCAGCTCCGCTTTGCCCTCTGGATCGTTGCCGGTGATGCGCATCACATAGCGTGGATTCTCAGCGGCCAAATCAGCGTTCAGATTGACCAGCGCCTGGCGCATGCGCAACGCGTGGTCGGTATCTTCACAAAAGACGATGGTCTTGGCATAACGATTCGTGCCTTTCAGAAATTGGGTGATTCTCTCTGCCACCCGCTCGGTACGCTGCTCCAGCACCAGGGAACGGTCAAAATCCCGCTGATTGTAAATGCGGTCCTCGATCAACTGGCCATGCTTGTCCCGCTTGCCCGCTTCAGGTCGCCAGCCTTGCAGATCCCGGTCCAGGTCGATGCGCACCACCTTGTAGGGGGCCAGGAAGCCATCGTCGATCCCCTGTTTCAAGGAGTAGGTATAAACCGGCTCGCCAAAATAGGTGACGTTGGAAATCTCTTTCGTTTCCTTGGGTGTGGCGGTCAGACCAATGTGGGTGGCGTTGGAGAAGTAATCCAGAATCTCCCGCCAGGCGGAATCGTCCGCAGCACTGCCCCGGTGGCACTCATCCACCACCACCAGATCAAAAAAATCACGGGAGAACGCCTTGTAAACGTTGCGTTCCTCTTCGCTGCCCGTCACTGCCTGATAGAGGGAAAGGTAGATTTCATAGGCTTTGTCGATTTTGCGGTCAGCAATCTTGGTCATGGCCGAACCGAACGGCTTGAAGTCGTTGGTCCGGGTCTGGTCCACGAGGATGTTGCGGTCGGCCAGAAAGAGAATGCGTCGCTTCGCTCTGGCCTTCCACAATCGCCAGATGATCTGAAAAGCGGTGTAGGTCTTGCCGGTTCCGGTAGCCATCACCAGCAGAATTCGATTTTGCCCTCCGGCAATGGCCTCCATGGTGCGGTTGATGGCGTTGAGCTGATAATAGCGGGGACTCTTGCCGCTGCCATCCACATAATAGTCCTGGGCGACAATCTCCTGAGCTGCGTCATCCAATCCTTTCCAGGTTCGGTAGCGTTGCCACAGCTCCTCGGGGGATGGAAAGGCATCCAGGGGGATTTCCTGTTCCACCGCACTGCCAGTGCGGGTGGCATCATGAAAAAGAAAGGTATCCCCATTGCTGCTGAAGATGAAAGGGAGTTGCAAGGCTTGGGCATAACCCAGCGCCTGCTGCATGCCATCTCCGACGGCATGGTTGTTATCCTTGGCCTCGATGATGGCAATCGGGATGTTGGGCTTGTGATAGAGGATATAGTCCGCCCGCTTGCGCCGTGAAGTGTCCCGGCTGGCCAGCTTGCCGCGCACCACGATGGGACCAGCGGTGAAACTGACCTCCTCTCGGATTTGGGATTGAAACCAACCAGCTCGCATCACCGCCGGGGTGATGTACTTGGTGCAGATGTCCCGCTCACTCAAGCATTTTTTGTGCAGACCATCCAAAGCGTGGGCTCCCCAGATCAAACAAAAATGAACGGCTCGCTTACAAGGTTATCTGGTGATTCGGGAAGTGTAAAATTTTTGATGCGCCGAAATATGCGGCAGAGCGGTATTTTTGCAGGGATAACATACTTTTCGTAACTTGTTTTGGTGTCACCAAGCAACCTTTTAATCTTGTTTGTCACTGTACTAAAAAATTAAAGAATTATTATAATGACTTATAAGTTAACATGAAATCCTATGCGGCATCATTTCGTGGCAATCTTGCGATTATTATGACGTGAGAGATCATCGAAGTAAAGGCATAATTGGGCGTGATTCCTCTGACCCTGCTTGGTATCGGTAACGCATGTCGTTTTCATGATAAAAATTCAAGATCGTTTGATAATTCTGTATTTTAGGCGCTTATTCGTGGTCAAATGCATGACTATTTTACTAGAATTGTGATGATCAGTAGCATGAGATGCAGGGTACCTTGAGGGTTTCATCCCCGTCTGTTGAGAATGAAATCAGAAATCACGACTATAGGAACTTGCGCATCGCCTAATGATGCAAGAAAATTGTTTTAGCCGAATTCTGATAAACTCTAGAAACAGGAGCATCCATGAGTGTCCCTGATCGTGTCATACTGGATACAACTGTTTGCAAGTTGCGGGAACAATTGAAAAAAATCAGGGACCGTGCATCTCAGATCAGCGAGGAAGACACCAAAAGGGTCTTGATCACCCCATTGTTGCAAGCCCTACAGTGGGACGTGTTCGACATCGACGAGGTGCGCAATGAATTCCGCAGCCAACCGCAAGACAATCCGGTGGACTACGCCTTGTTTTTGAACCGCACCCCTTGTCTGTTCCTGGAAGCCAAGGCGATCAATCATTCCATTGATGAACGTAAATGGGTCTCCCAGATCGTAGGATACGCCGCGACAGCGGGAGTCGAGTGGTGCGTGCTGACCAATGGCGATGAATATCGCTTCTACAACGCCCATGCCCCGGTGGATGCGGACAAAAAGTTGTTCAAAAAAGTCGCCATTTCAAACGCCGAACAGCATCGGGAAACGGTGGACACCCTGGATTTGATCTCCAGGGAACGCATGGGGGACAAGCAGATCAACACCCTTTGGCAAGCCCACGACGTTGACAGCAAGGTCAAAACCGTGTTGAACGAGCTTTTCCAAGGGGATGAAAGCCTGATTCGCTTGATTGCCAAGCGGGAGCCGAGCCTTACCCAGAGAGATATCCGCAGTTCGTTACAGCGTGTGGATATCAAAGTGACGTTTCCAGTGATTTCACATCCTCCAGCATCTTCCACCCCAAAAGTGGAATCAACGCCAGAACTGCAAAACAATGTTGAGTCCGGAAGTCAAGAAAGCCGATCCAATAAACGGGTAACAATGAAAGATCTTTTGGTCGCTGGTTTTTTAGTGGCACCGGTTAAACTGGAGGCTGAATACAAAAAGCAAACCATAACTGCCCAGGTTGAATCAGACGGAAGTATTTCTTTCAACGGTACCTCCTACCCATCACCATCCGCAGCAGGGGATGCGGTCACTACAGGTGCCTGCAATGGTTGGACGTTCTGGAGCTATCGGGATCAGAATGGAGACCTTAAGAGTTTGCATGAGTTAAGGAAACGCCTTAAAACACCATAAACATCTAAATTAAGTAAAGATATTAAAACTTTAGATGAATCCTTATCGACGATATTGGGTATTTTTGCAGGCCGGAGCTTCCGTAATGCCAATAAGACATAAATAGCGCATAGATGCCGAATTCGTCAAGATGATGGCCATGCTCTGCGTCCGTAACACCCGGTTGGGGGTGTGATGCTGGAAAGACGTCACTCTCAAGAGGGGTGAATTTTTTTACGATTCGTCCCTGCAATTCTCAAGAGAGTCGTCACTTATTCTCAAGAGAGCCGTCATTTTACAGTGCCGAGATTGAAGGTGCCTTCGACCCAATCGTACCCCACGTAATCACCACGCCGGACGGGTCGGTAAGGGATTTTCGTGCTGGTGGGTACTATGTGGGTGCTGAAACAAAAAGAGCCACCTTGCGGGTGGCTCTAACTGTTTGAATTTTATGGTGAGCCGTACAGGAGTCGAACCTGTGACCCGCAGATTAAAAGTCTGCTGCTCTACCAACTGAGCTAACGGCCCATCGATTGTCTCGTTGAAAAGGGGGATGGGAACCCTTTTTCGGCGGAATCAATAAACCATCAGCTTAGCACATGCGATCGATTATGTGAATCAAAAATGTGCGGATCTGGCGATTTTTTTTGCCCCTGCTGGCTTTTCCTGGCACCACGGGGGAAGTGGCAGTTGGCGTGAAATGACACCATGGGTGCGGGGAGAGGGTTGAGATTGGTTCTAATCTTCATCGCACGCAGGAAAAATTCTTGTCGGACGCCTGGTTGGGGCGAGATCCACCTCGGACCCCGCCACATGCCATGCCTTTACATCTCGTCCATCCAGGCCATCTGGATCGCTTCCAGAATCTTCTCGTTGCACCGCTCCGGTGTATCCTTGAAGTCGGGCAACTCCATCACCCATGCCATCAACTCCGTAAAACGCACCGCCATCGGATCCTGCTCCGGCATGGTGTCGGCCAGTGCAATGGCGATCTCATGCGTATCGGTCCACTTCATGACCGTCCTCCCTTCTTGTCCACGCTGATGTTCACCGAATAGGGCGGAATGGTTACCACCAATCCATCCAAAGTGTCGTCCAACACGATCTGACACCCCAGACGACTCGTTGAGGTCAAACCAAATGCCTTGTCCAGCATGTCCTCCTCGCGCTCATCCGCTGGGTCCAAACGATCCACCCATTCCGGAGCCACGATCACATGACAGGTGGAACAGGCCAAAGCCCCTTCACACGCCCCCTCCAACGGGATGTGATGGTTGTGCGCCACCTCCAGCAAGGTGTCGCCAGCTTCGGCTTCCACGGTGCGATTCTCGGGTAAAAATGTGATATGAATCATGGTTCCTCCAAAAATTCAGGCCGTGTAGACAGGGTGTGTCTGCGGCCTTGATATGGCGATGTGACGCGGTTTCGCCGCTTGCATCTTGCCTGTATGCCGTGCCGCTTTTGAACGGTGCGCCATGCCTGTGATGCCTTCCTGTGGCACCATGCCCTCAAGCAAAATCATCCACTTTGCGACCGGTCATCACCTTCTGCAAACTGCGATCCATGCGCCGTTGGGCAAAAAAGCGCGTCTGAACATCCATCTGGGTCACCCGCTCGTTGATTGCCTCCGCGACTTCCCCCTGGGTCGCCTCCAAAAGGGAGACCATCGCCGACTTCACCCTCTGCGTCTCCGCCTCGTTCAACAGATCGCCATCCTCCCGCAGTGCCGCCTCGGCAGCTGCCAGCACCCGATTCGCCTCAACCCGCGCCTCGTTGAGCAGACGGGCACGCATGTCATCCTCGCCATGGCGCATCGCATCCCGCAACATGTCGGCAATCTCGTCGTCCGTCAATCCATACGAGGGCTTGACCGCAATCGATTGTTCCACGCCTGTGGTCTCTTCGCGCGCTGCAACCGTCAACAGACCGTCCGCATCCACCTGATAGGTGACCCGGATCCGCGCCGCTCCCGCGGTCATGGACGGAATCCCGCGCAGCTCGAACCGCGCCAGGGAGCGGCATTGACTGGCCAGTTCCCGTTCGCCCTGCACCACATGAATCGCCATCGCTGTCTGGCCATCCTTGAACGTGGTGAACTCCTGCGCACGCGCCGTGGGAATCGGCGTGTTGCGCGGCACGATCTTTTCCATCAGATCCCCCATGGTCTCGATGCCCAGGGACAAGGGGGTTACATCCAGCAGCAACATCTCGGCAGGCTCGTTGCCTCCCAACACCTCCGCCTGATGGGCCGCGCCCAAGGCGACCACCTGGTCCGGATCCAGATCCACCAGCGGTTCGCGGCCAAAAAACTCTGCCACCATGCGCCGTACCAGCGGTACCCGCGTCGATCCGCCCACCAGCACCACCCCTTGCAGGGAGTCCGGGGAGACGCCGGCATCCTTCAGCACCCGCCGGCAGATCGGAATCGTGCGCCACACCAGATCACGGATTCCCTGTTCGAACGCCGTGCGGGTCAACAGGTCTTTTGTTCCGGAATTTGAGTTGCTTGCCGTATCCGGCACATCGAAAGTAACCGACTCCGTATCCGAAAGCTGCTCCTTGATCTCACGCGCCAGTTTGCGGCACGCCTGGATCAGACCTGGATCCGGCTGGGTGATGGCCATTCTGGCCAGCACGCGATCGACGATCCATTGATCCAGATCATCGCCACCCAGGGCCGAATCCCCGCCTGTGGCCATCACCTGGAACAATCCTTTTTCCAGCTTCAACAACGAAATGTCGAAGGTTCCGCCGCCCAGATCATAGATGGCGTAAAGCCCTTCGTGACCCCTGTCCAGGCCGTAAGCCAGGGCGGCAGCCGTGGGTTCGTTGAGCAGTCGCAGCACCTCCAGGCCGGCCACACGCGCGGCATCCTTGGTTGCCTGACGTTGCGCATCGTCGAAATAGGCCGGCACCGTGATCACCGCCCCCTGGAGTTTCCCCCCCAGGGCCTCTTCGGCACGTGCCTTCAAGCGTTTGAGGATCTCTGCCGACACTTCGACGGGTGAGACTTTCGCTTTCCCTGCCAGGATGCGCACCATGCCCCCTTCACCGGCCTCCAGGGTGTAAGGCAGGGTGCCGGAGCGGGCACGGATCTCCGCGACGCCGCGTCCCATGTAACGTTTGACCGAGGCGATGGTCGATTCCGGGTGTTGGACCAGAAGGTCACGCGCCGGCCAGCCGACCAGCACGGAACCTTTGGGTCCATAGTGGACCACCGAAGGAAGGGCCTGGGTGCCGTTCTCATCCGGGATGCATAAAGGCAGGCCATCGAGACCGATGGCCGCGACCAGGGAGAAGGTCGTTCCCAGATCGATCCCCACCACCCGTTTGCGGCTTCGAGGCGTGTTTTCGTGCGGAAGCGGGGATTGTCCCGGTTCCGTGATCTCCAGCAGGATGTCCATGGGCGTTTGGTTGTGTGATCCCGACAGTGGTGATGATGGTCATGCATGCGAATCTGGAGAAGGCGTGCAACCTGACTCCGCAGGTTCGGACCCGGATACTACATGTCCGGGTCAAATGCGCGATCCTCCAGACGATCCAGCTCCTCCAGATAGCGCCGGTGATAGCGCATTCGATCCACATGTTTGGCGATCTCCCCCAGAGAGGAGTCCCCGTTGCCGCGAAACAGTTCGCCGATCCGTGTGATTTCAAACTCCAGGCGAATCCTGGCAGCGGTTTTCAAGGACATCAATCTGGAAATGGCATCGGGAGCACGTGGATCCACCTCTTCGAGGGCCTCGCGCAGCTCCATGACCTCTTCGAGAAACTCCGGATCCACCGCCGGGCGTTCGGCGTGCCAGCCTGCCAGCCGCAACAGATAGCCGGCGCGTGTTACCGGATCGCTCATCGTCTGCCATGCCTCGTTGATGCGCGTGGTCCACTCAAGAGAGAGGCGGCGTTCGGTACCGGAGCAATGGGCGAAGAAATCCGGATGGAGCTGTTTCTGGAGGTCGCGATAGCGTTTCTCCAGGATGGTCAGATCCGGCTCGAAGGTGGGCGCGATGTCAAAAAGTCCAAAAAGATCCTCGCCTGCCACGGGCGGCAGAATCGTGCGGCAGGTGGCGCAAAAGAGTCCTGCCGGGGTCGGACCCCGGCAGGACCAGCAGAGCATGGGCGCGTTTGCGATCATCACACCTTGAAGGATTCGCCGCAACCGCAGCGCTCCTTCTCCTTGGGATTGCTGAACTTGAAACCCGACTTGAACGGGGTGGATTCGAAATCGACCAGCGTACCGTCGAGGATCACCGCCGATTTGCCGTCGATCACCACCTTGACCCCGAACGATTCGTACACCTGATCGTTTTCGCCTACCTGATCGGCGTACTCCAGTTTGTAGGAGAATCCCGAACAACCCGCCGTCGAGGAGCCGATGCGGATGGCGGCTTCCGGCGTGCCGCGCTTGGCCAGCATGGTCTTGGCTTGCCGGGCGGCCCGCTCGGTTAATGAGATGCCAACTTGTGAGGTGGTCATGGGGTCACACTCCTTTTTGCTTGCTCCGGTAGTCGGCCACAGCGGATTTGATGGCATCCTCGGCCAGCACCGAACAGTGGATTTTTACCGGCGGCAGGGCCAGTTCATCGGCGATGTCCTTGTTTTTGATGGCCAGTGCCTCGTCGATGCTTTTGCCTTTGACCCACTCGGTGACCAGGGAGGAGGCGGCGATGGCCGATCCGCAGCCGAAGGTTTTGAACTTGGCGTCATCGATGATCCCGTCCTCGTTGATGCGGATTTGCAGTTTCATCACATCGCCGCAGGCTGGCGCGCCCACCATGCCGGTGCCCACCTGGGCATCGCTCTTGTCGAGGGTGCCGACATTGCGGGGATTCTCATAGTGATCCAGCACTTTTTCGTTGTATGCCATCTTGGTCTCTCCAATCGTCTAGGGACCTTGGAACTCCCGGAGGGGGCCAAGGTGGGGGGTAAGGGGTTCTCCCCCCCATCATGAAAGTATTCGTTGCCAGGGCGTGTTGACCTGTTGTGTCAGCGGTCTTGATACGGCGCTCACATCGCACGACGCTGTTCGGGTCGTCGCGCCCTGTCTCAAGGCCTGCTGTCTTCATGGGTCAAAACGTACTGACGGTCCGGTCAGAATCAATGGGATGCCCATTGCAGGGTCGAAGGATCCACACCATCCTGGACCATCTCCCACAACGGGGACATCTCACGCAATTTGTTGACGGCACCGACCACGATGTCGATGACATGTTCCACCTCTTCGGCGGTGGTGAAGCGGCCCAGTCCGAAGCGGATCGAGGTGTGGGCCAACTCTTCGTTCACCCCCATGGCGCGCAGCACATAGGAGGGTTCCAGCGAAGCCGAGGTACAGGCCGAGCCCGAGGAGACCGCCACATCCTTGATGGCCATCATCAGGGATTCACCCTCGACGTAGGAAAACGAGATGTTCAGATTGCCGGCCACCCGTTGCACCGGATCGCCGTTGAGGGCGACATGGGTCAATTTCCCCATGATTCCATCTCTCAACCGGTCGCGCAACGCCAGAAGCCGGGGGGTTTCGCAGTCCATCTCCTTTTGGGCGATGCGGCAGGCCTCTCCAAGTCCCACCAGCAGCGGCGTGGCCAGGGTGCCGGAACGCATGCCCCGTTCGTGTCCGCCGCCGTGCATGAACGGCTTGATGCGTACCCGCGGTTGACGCCGCACGTACAGGGCGCCGATTCCCTTGGGACCGTAGATCTTGTGGGCCGAGATCGACAGCAGATCGATGTTCATGGTATTGACATCGATCGGCATTTTGCCGACCCCCTGAGCGGCGTCGCAATGAAAGAAGATTTTCTTGCGCCGGCAGAGGGCGCCGATCGCCTCGATCGGTTGAATGACACCGACTTCGTTGTTGACCGCCATGACCGAGACCAGAATGGTTTTCGGGGTGATGGCGGCTTCGAGGGAGGCCAGGTCGATCAGACCGTTGGTTCCGACCGGCAGATAGGTGACCTCGAATCCATCGGCTTCCAGATGGCGGCAGGTGTCGAGCACCGCCTTGTGTTCCGTGGTGGGGGTGATGATGTGGTTGCCCTTATCGCGATAGAACTGCGCCACCCCCCAGATGGCCAGGTTATCCGATTCCGTGGCTCCGGAGGTGAAGACGATCTCGCGCGGATCGGCGCCGATGATGCCGGCGACCTGTTTGCGTGCGGTCGTGACCGCTTCGTCAGCCTCCCAGCCGTAGGCGTGGGAGCGCGAGGCCGGGTTTCCGAACTTTTCCACGAACCAGGGCAGCATGGCCTCCATCACCCTGGGGTCAACCTGGGTCGTGGCCTGATAATCCATGTAGATGGGTCGTTTCATGCCAATGCACTCCCTTTGCGCAGACGGTCCACGGACCGTTGAAAGACTGAAATGAAGGAATCCACCATCGTCTCGGTCGTATCCCAGCCGAGACTGATACGTACCATGCCTCGGGTCGCTTCAGCGGACCATCCCATGGCCATTGGCACATGAGATGGGCTGTTTTTTCCCGAAGAACAGGCTGCACCGCTGCTGATGGCAAATCCGGCCAGATCGAGGGTCATCACCAGGGTTTCGCCATCCACGCATGGAATCAACAAGGCCGTGGTGTTGGGCAAACGCTCCGCGCCTCTGCCAAGGATGATCGCATCCGGTATGCTTTTCAACAGTTCATATTCCAGTTTATCACGCAAGCTGGCGTTGCGTTGCGCTTCGTCCTCGATCTGTCTGGCCAGTTGTCCGGCCATGGCCGCGAAACCGGCGATTCCGGGCAGATTTTCCGTGCCCGAACGGCGACCGCGCTCCTGGCCTCCTCCGAGCAGCAGCGGGGCCAGTTGCAGGGCATTGGCAACGATCAATGCCCCGCACCCCATGGGTCCACCGGCCTTGTGAGCCGACAGGGTAAGCAGATCTGCGCCCAGAACATCGGTCGACAAAGAGAGCTTGCCGAACCACTGGGTGGCATCGCAGTGGAACGGTACCCGGGCCGCCCGACAGAGTGTGCCGATGGCCTGGATCGGTTGCAACACCCCGGTTTCGTTGTTGGCAGCCATGATCGATACCAGGCGGGTATCCGGGGTTATGGCCTGCTCCACCGCTGCGGCATCGACCCGACCGAGGGGATCCACCGGCAGTTGGATCACCTGCATGCCATGCGCAGCGATGCGCGACAACGGTTTGTGTACCGAGGGGTGTTCGATGGCGCTGGTGAGGATGGTTCCCCGGTATTCTGCTGCCTCGGCGATGCCAAACAGGGCCAGATGGTTTGATTCTGTGCCGCCGCTGGTGAAAATGACCCGGCTTTCATGTACCGCCACCAGGCGAGCCACGGCGCGGCGCGCATCGTCCAGCAGATGGCGGGCGCGCCGTCCTGCTCCGTGTACCGACGAGGGATTGCCATGTGTGGTCGTCAGGTTGGCGGTGACGGCTTCGGCAACCCCTGGTCGGGGTGGGGAGGTGGCGTTGTGATCCAGATAGATCATGCCGGGATTCCCTGTCCAGGGTTGGGGGTGATGCTCCCGGAACGGATCTCCTCGATCAGGGTGCCCAGATGGATCGATTCCAGATAGCTGTTGATGTGCGTTCCGACGCGTTCCCACAGGTGATGGGTAATGCAGCGGGTCGATTTGCGACACCCTTCCGGATCGTTTTCGTCACAGGAGGTGGTTTTGATCGGCTCGTCCACCGCGCGGATGATGTCTGCAACGCTGATGCTGGAGGGGGGCGCAACCAGCATATAGCCGCCCCCTGGTCCCCGGACGCTGCGTACCAGTCCCCGGCGTCGCAATTTCGCGAACAGTTGCTCCAGGTAGGAGAGAGAGATCTCCTGGCGCTTGGATATGTCGATCAAGGCGACCGGGGTTTCGGCATCCTGGCAGCACAGATCGAGCATGGCGGTGACAGCGTATCTTCCCTTGGTAGTGAGTTTCATGGCGTCCCCCTGTTCGTGTCGTCCGGAATGAACGGATCGCGTTCCTTCAGAAGTTTGTTTTCGTGCTCCAGTTGTTTGACCCGTTCATCAAGATGGCGTACCTGTTCCAAAAGACAGGTGACCGCCTTGCCTACCGGATCGACCACGGCTCCGCTGTTCTGGCCATACGAGGAAAAGGTTTCGTTGGCTTCAGCGGTTTTGAATTTCGGCATTACCAGCCGTCCAGGTACGCCGACCACGGTGGTATCGGCAGGAACATCGCTCACCACCACGGCGTTGGAACCGACGCGCGCATGCGTTCCAATGGTGATCGGACCAAGGATTTTGGCTCCTGCACCGACCACCACCCCGTTTCCGAGGGTGGGATGCCGTTTGCCGACGTTCCAACTGGTGCCGCCCAGGGTAACGCCATGGTAGAGGGTGACATCATCACCGATGTGTGTGGTTTCGCCGATCACCACGCCCATGCCATGATCGATGAAGAAGCGTTGGCCGATTTTGGCAGCCGGATGGATCTCGATGCCGGTCAGAAGCCGGGTGAGATTGGCAAGAAATCGGGCCGACAGACGAAAATTCCGACACCACAGCCAGTGGAACAGGCGATAGGAGAGAATCGCATGCAAACCGGGATAGCACAGCAGCACCTCCCAGAACCCAGTGGCCGCTGGGTCCCGTTGGAAGATCACCTCGATATCCTGCTTGATACGCTGAAACATGGTGGCCGTCCCGCATGGCTTGGAAGGTCAGTGAAGGATTCACGCTCCTCGTGCATGATGAGGGCGAACCCCCTCAACTCCCCCCAATTGTGGACCTCCCTTCGTGAGTTCACCGTTATATGCGTCAATGGGCATATTGAGGGGTTGCGGCGGATACTGTGTTAAATCCGATACTTTTTGTCAAGTATTAGTTCCGCCATGGTGCAAAAAAAACAGCCAGAGAAAGTGGACAACTCGGATGAAGCGTGCGTCAGTCGCCTTTTTGAAGGAGATGATCACGGGGTGCGGACATGAATCTGGGGCGTGTTGACATCTTGTGTCAACGGCCATGATAGGATCTTTCGACGGCTTTCACGAATGATTCCAAGAGCTAAACCGCACCCAGCTTGGAATGTGTCTTTTTGACAGGTAAAAAAAAGATAGAATCTTGGATATTCATCTCCCAGAGTTTTGGTTTTGACTTTACCGCGCTCTTCAAAAAAAGCATTTTTCGCGTCTTTTGCGAAAAATGGGCTGCGCGCCGCTTCGTGGGAATCTTTTCCAGTTTTTTGGAAACAATTCCCAC
>JADFZD010000210.1 GCA_015232705.1 Magnetococcales bacterium
CACCAAGTAAAAAACTTTATATTAAAAGATTGGTGCATTTTAAAAATAAAGTTATTTTTGCGTTTTTTTGAAAATCACTTGCGCACAGCCAAGGCTGCGAGATCGTTTTGCGTTGTTTGAAAACGATCTCACGAGCATGGCCCCAATTTGCACAATGTCCCTCACCCCAGCCGTGGAACCCCCTTCGGGCGTGAAAAGCATGGGCCGCCAAAGGCGGCTCTCCTGCCCCGAACCATGCGCCATGAATCGTTGTCCAAGACGACAACGATTCATGGCGCATCTAAGAGCGCGAAAGTCAAAAAACAAAGAGAGCATGAAGCGATTGGATAAGAGTAAAAAATGAAAGTCAACGTCACAAAATCAAAACTTCAAGGATTCGCCCCAAACCTCACCAGGGGCCCCTGGACCACGCCAACTTTGGAAATCCTGAACTGCCCCTCACTCCGGCAACTCCCGCCGCGCCAACCGATACCAGGCAATCACCAACTCATGCAGATCCGTGTTAGTCTCCATCATCCAACCTGCACCCCCGGCCCCCCCAACCTGACGCAACCGACTTTTCTGCCGCGCACGACGAATCGCCTCTCCCAAATGGACAACCGTGCGCGCATGCAATGCCGGAACATGCACACCCACACTCCGTTTCAATACCCGCTCCAGCCGCTTGCGAACCTCATTCGCCTGACAATCCGACTCGACATCCTCAAAATGCCATAAAATCCAAATCAAGAACGATGGCCGACACACGATCAAACGAGGCCGGACTCCGACTTGCAGCCAAACCTGCTCCACAATATCCCGCCAACGCATTGCCAACGACGCCGCATCCTCGCCTTCCCACTCCCATACCACATGCATCCGCTGAAACGGACCCGCTCGTTTGTGCCCTTCCAGACAGGCCGACAACACCGCATCCCACGTATCCGCAGAGACCAACGTCACCTTGCGGTCGATCTCCAGAGAGATGGCCAGATCTCGCAGATAACTCAAGGCCGGCTCCGGGGCGATGACAAGAAAATGATCCCGCGCCGGATGTCTGGGACTGACGCGCTCCAATGAGGCGCCATCACGTTCACGGATCGTCCGGATCGCTCCCCCACCTGCCCGGTGCAGGTCGGCAGTCACAACGCCTTGAAACGCTTGAGGGTCGGAACGGCGCCAAAATCCCCTTCCAGATATCGCCTCTGCAAGGGCGCACCCTGCTCGATGTCAAAATCGGAAATGGGATACAGTTCGCTGCACCGATCGCCACTCTTTTCCATCATCCAGAACTGATCCCGTCGGAACGTGCCAGGATCCAACAGCGCGGTATCGTGGGTGGTGCTGATCAGCTGGGCACGATGCTGATTGCTGCCGGCATCGTGCATGAGACCAAAAAGAAACTTGACCAAATGGTGATGCAGACTGGTATCCATCTCATCCATGAACAACACGCGTCCCTGTCCCAGGATGTTCATCCATGGCCAGGCCAGGGCAAACAGCTTTTGCGTACCGCGCGATTCGGCATCCCAGGGCAACAGCACCGGCTTGCCGGTATCCGCCGTCGAACGCTCGAAACGAATCTCCGTGACCAGGGTGTTCGACATCTCCTTTTGCAGGGCAGCACGCACGTCCGGGGGGAGATCCTCCATGCCCAACTCGCTCATGGCACGACTCTCCAAACGAATTCCCTCGATATCCATATCCGCCTGGTTCAAAAATTTCAGCACCTTCAGGCGACCCTCGGCATCCTTGCACAACGAAGCGGAAAACTCCTTGCTGATCTCCGCATGGGGCCGAAACACCCGCAACCGCTTGTCAAACCAGTCGAATACCGGTCGCAATACCGCACTGTTGAGCTGAATGGCGGTGGAAAGAAACAGGGCGTTCTTGCGCGTGGCATCACGCCATACCTCACGGTTGCCGGTAAGATACTTTTTGTGGAGATTCCACACCTCCTTGCCGCTCTCCGCATCCAGATAACGTTCGAACCAACGTTGCGGTCGCCCGCTTGGATAAGCGATCAGCCATTCGTGAACCACCCGTTCGCGGGTGACGGAAAAGCCGTATTGATAGCGCACCTCATCTTCGACAAAAATCATCTCGAAGGTGCTGGGGGAGAGGGCGCTTTTGCTGTTGAGCAGAAAGGGATAGACATCGATGAGATCCCCCTCCTGTCCCTTGGAGGAGTTCAGAACAAAATCCCACATGAACAGCGCAGCACGGATCAGATTGCTTTTTCCCGAGGCGTTGGGACCATAGATCACCGCCGATTTCAAGATTTTCGGCATGCGCGGCAAACCAATGGCAAAGGTATTTTCCGGATTTTCCCGATAGTTGCCGCTGGCCGCCATGCTCAGGGTCTGGCGTTCGCAAAAGGAGAGATAGTTGTTGACGCTGAATTCGATGAGCATGCGAATGATCCGTCGTGGGTGAAGTTCAAACGTAAGAAAAATGCAGGAGTCACCGGTCCAATCCGCCGCGAGTCGTTCTCATCATGCGCGAACCCCGGTCAATCCGCAAGAGCCGATACCGCCCCGCAAGATTCGGGATCTGGCGAGTATCCTGGGCGCTCACAACCAGGCGCGCGCCAAAAGGGCATCCATCATCCGATCCGGCAGAAGCCGTTTCAGAAACGCGAACAGATGGGTCGGAAGGGTAACCCGATAGCGGATACGCGGTTTGGGACTTTCCAGCGCATGGATCACCTTGACGAGCACCGCTTCGGGCGGCAGAGAAAACCCTCCGCCCCCTTGTTGGCTCTTTTGACGAAAATGCGCCTCCATGATCTGATAACGCGCCGCATGCCGGCTCGAACCGGAGTCCACATGCCGCTCAAAGGCCAGGGTGGCGTTGGCGCGAAAACGGCTCTTGATCGGACCAGGTTCGACAAGAATGAAGTGAACCCCGGTCTGCTGCCACTCCAGCCGCAAGGTATCGGTCAGGGCCTCCAGGGCGAATTTGCTGGCCACGTAGGCGCCCCGGTAAGGCAGGGCGACGAATCCAAGCACGGA
>JADFZD010000211.1 GCA_015232705.1 Magnetococcales bacterium
TGCTGGAGCAGACCGGTATCGATACCGAGGCGGTTCATGCGCTGATCGATCGTCCGACCATCGTCAAGACCCGCATCCTGGGCGGACGTCAGCAGATGCTGCGCCTCGACCGGGAACAGACCGATCCGGTTTCCGAGGAGATCTGGTCCGCCTTTGTGGGGCATGTGCTCGATCAGTTGCAACGGGAACCACGTCCGGATGCGGTGATCCTGTCGGATTACGGCAAGGGTACGCTGACCGAACAGGTGTGCCAGGCGATCATCTGGGCGGCGCGTACCCTGGGCGTACCGGTATTGGTGGATCCCAAGGGGATGAATTACGACAAGTATCGTGGCGCCACGACGCTTACCCCCAACCGGCGCGAACTGGCCGAGGCCATCCCGATGAATCCCGGCAACCTGGATGCGCTTCTGGAAGCCGGAGAGGGGTTGCGGCAACGGATCCAGGCCGATTTTCTGGCGGTCACCCTGAGCGAGTTGGGTATTGCGCTTTTGGAGGAGAACCGGCCTCCGGTACGCATTCCGGCCATGACGCGCGAGGTGTTTGACGTGTCCGGTGCCGGGGATTCGGTGATCGCGGTTCTGGCAGCCGGATTGAGCGCGGGTCTGTCGCGTCTGGACGCCCTGCATCTGGCCAATCTGGCTGCGGGGGTGGTGGTCGGCAAGGTGGGCACCTCGCCGATCCATCGCGATGAGTTGGTGGCCGCTTTTCACTCCGAGGAGGTGCTGACCCAGGCCGACAAGATCTGCCGGTTGGAGGTCGCTCTGGCCCGCATCGAGGGATGGCGACAAAAAGGGGAACGGGTGGTTTTCACCAACGGCTGCTTTGATCTTCTGCACGCCGGACATGTCACCTATCTGGAGAAGGCGCGCAATTTGGGCAACCGCCTGATCGTCGGCTTGAATACCGACCGTTCGGTGTCGGCGCTCAAAGGCCCAAGCCGTCCGGTGATTCATCAGGAGGATCGGGCGCGGGTTTTGGCGGCGCTGGTTTCGGTGGATCTGATCCTGCTCTTCGATGAGGAGACACCCATGGCATTGATCGAGGCCGTGCGCCCGGAGGTCTTGGCCAAGGGGGCGGACTACACCGAAGATCAGGTGGTCGGCGGGCGGGAGGTGAAATCCTGGGGCGGGCAGGTGGCCCTGATCCCCCTGGAACCGGGACGCAGCAGCAGTACCATTCTGCAACACATTCAATCCACTCAGGGAGTTCGTTGACCCATGTACATCGTGACCGGCGGTGCCGGATTCATCGGCGCCAATCTCGTGGCCAGCCTCAACCGCAGGGGTGACACCAACATCCTGGTGGTCGATGACCTCAAACAGGGGGAGAAGTTTCTGAATCTGCGCGATCTGGAGATTGCCGACTACATGGATCTGCACGAATTCCGCGACCTGCTGCGTTCCGGACGGCTGCGCAACACCCGCATCCGGGCGATTTTTCATCAGGGGGCCTGTTCGGATACCATGGAGTACAACGGACAGTACATGATGGACAACAACTACACCTACTCCAAGGAGTTGTTGCACTTCGCCATGGAGCAGTCCACCCCGTTCATCTACGCCTCAAGCGCCGCCACGTACGGCGGATCGACGGTATTCGCCGAGCATCCGGACAACGAAAAGCCCTTGAATGTCTACGGCTACTCCAAGCTCCTGTTCGACCAATACGTGCAGCGGTATTTTCCGCGATGCACCTCTGCGGTGGCTGGGTTGCGTTATTTCAATGTCTATGGTCCGCGCGAGGATCACAAGGGGCGCATGGCTTCCATGATCCATCAGATGTACCATCAGATCATGCAAGCCGGCGTGGTGAAACTCTTCACCGGCAGCGGCGGTTATGGGGATGGTGAGCAGCGACGCGATTTCATCCACGTCGAGGATGTGGTGAAGGTGAATCTCTTTCTGGCCGACAGTGGATCGGTGCAAGGGATCTTCAACGTGGGCACGGGCAAGAGTCGCGCCTTCAACGACGTGGCACGCACCCTGATCGGGTCGCTCGGACGCGGGGAGATCCAGTATGTGCCGATGCCGGAGGTCTTGAAAGAGAAGTATCAGAGCTTCACGGAGGCGGATATCACGCGTCTGCGCGCCGTGGGTTATGACGCTCCGTTCCATCCGCTGGAAGAGGGGATCGAGGCATTCGTGACCGCCAGAATGCAGCGGGACGCATGATCTCTTATCCTGGCCTGAATCCAGGGCGTATCCGGTCATGAGCGCCTCTGGGGAGGACGAGGCGATCCTGGTGATTGGTCCCTCCTGGGTCGGAGATATGGTCATGGCCCAGGCGCTGTTTGGCATCCTGAAACAGGCGCGCCCGGAACGCCCCATCGATCTGGTGGCGCCTGCATGGGCCTTGCCTCTGGCTGCGCGTATGTCGGAGATCCGTCATGCCTTCCCGTTGCCGGCGGGCCATGGCGAGTTGGGCCTGGCCAGCCGTTATCGCCTGGGCAAGAGCCTCCAGGGGCGTTACGGCCAGGCGATCCTGCTTCCCAACTCTTTCAAATCCGCGCTTGTTCCTTGGTTTGCCGGGATTTCCCGGCGTACCGGTTTTTTGGGAGAGTTGCGTTTCGGACTGCTCAACGACATCCATCCTTTGGATAAAAAGCGTCTGCCGCGCACCGTGCAGAGGTTCGTGGCTTTGGGATTGCCACGTGGCGCGTCTCCGCCGGAGAGCTTTCCCCTACCGCGTCTGAGCGCCTCGCCTCACGATGGAGAGCGGATTCTCGCCGATCATGGATTGACCTCTGGAAAACCACTGTTGGCCCTCTGCCCCGGCGCCGAGTACGGTGGGGCCAAACGCTGGCCGGCTCGCCATTTCGCAGCCGTGGCGCGGGCGCGGATTGCCCGAGGGTGGCGGGTGGCGGTGTTGGGATCGGCCAAGGAGCGGGCATTGGGCGCGTCGATTCTGTCGGATCTGGACGGGCCGTTGGGTGGGGGATCGCCTGGATCTGGCGGACCTCGGACGGGAGGGGTACATTCTGGGTCGTCC
>JADFZD010000212.1 GCA_015232705.1 Magnetococcales bacterium
TGCTGCTTGGTCAATTCCTGCACGGTGCGATCATTGATCTTTTGCAGATCGGTGATCGAGTCCATCATCCGCTTGGTCAATTCCGTCATGCGTTCGGCAACCTTGTTATTGTCCATTGTTTTTGATCCTTATCGAGTGAGTGCACATGTCGTCGCAGTTACCGTGGAGTTCCGGAAGGGAAATTCACGGATGGGGGTTCAAGGATGTTATTCCCCATCATGCAAATTTGCTGCAATGCAACAATGTTGCGGTGCAGCATAATTGAACCAAGCAATCCTGTCAATAGATTTTTTTCAGGCAGGCAGAAAAAAAATCGTGTTTACTTCCTGGCCTGCCAGGAAACCAGGTTACTCTTTTGGCTTGGGCGTGGAGCCGAGAGTCAGGGAGAGGAGGCTTCCTTGCAGGGAGTGCCACATCTCCAGGTTGCGCCGCCCCATTTCGTTGATCAGACTCAAAGGATCGGGCGCGGATTGGAAGATATTTTTCTGAGCCATGAAGGTATCCAGGCTCTGTTTCATCCATTCGCCGAGCGCTTCTTGCAGGGTATCGCCGTAGAATCGAATGATCATTTGAAGGGCATCGGAATCAAAGACCGGATGACCCTTGTCCTCTTGTTCGCTGATGATCTGCAACAGGATCAGGCGCGTCAGATCGGCGCCGGTTCGATTATCGACCACCTGGAACGGGATGCGGTTCATGACCAGGTCGCGTACCCCATCCAGGGTGATGTAGGCCGACTGCTCGGTATCGTATAGGCGTCGGTTGGCGTATTTTTTGATGATGCGAACCGGGGTCTCATCCATAAAATGGAGCCTCTCATTTTCCGACTCGTTGATGAAGGGCCGGGGAGACCGCGAGGGTTGCTTGCGGTTCCCCGGCCAGAAGATTCATCAATCCGGCGGTCACGCCCGTGGGCGGGGGCGATCAGTGAATGAACTGTCCGCCATTGATGTCGATGTTGGCGCCGGTGATGAATCCAGACTGCTCGGCGGCCAGGAAAGCCACAACCCGTGCGATCTCCGATGGTTCGGCCAAACGACCGGCGGGGATCTGGGCAATGATGGATTGCAGCACATCCTCGCGAATTTTCTTCACCATCTCCGTGGCCACGTAGCCAGGGCTGATGGTGTTGCAGGTGACGTTCTTGCGAATACCTTCCTGGGCCACGGCCATGGTGAAGCCATGCATGCCGGCCTTGGCTGCCGAATAGTTGGCCTGACCGAACTGTCCCTTGCGGCCATTGACCGAGGCGATGTTGACGATGCGGCCATAGCCCCGATCCAGCATGCCTGGGAAGACCTGACGGGTAAGGTTGAAAACGCTGTCCAGATTGACGCCGATCACCTGATTCCACTGATCCGAGGTCATTTTCTTGAGAACGCTGTCGCGGGTGATGCCGGCGCAGTTGACCAGCACGTCCACGGGGCCGACGTCGGCCTCGATTTTTTCCACGGCCTGTTTGCACGATTCGAAATCGGCCACATCCGCCTCGTAGACCGGGATGTCGAGCCCTTCATCGCGCATGGTCTGCTTCCACCCATCAAGATTGGGACACTCGAAGACCGGCGCACAGGTGGTGACCACCTGATACCCTTCCTTGGCCAGTGTCCGACAGATTGCCGTGCCGATACCACCCGCGCCACCCGTCACCAATGCAACTCTTTTGCTCATGATTCCATTCTCCTTGTTCGTTACCGGTTGTCCATAACGTGCATGATGGGGGGAGGACCCCCTCACCCCTCTTACCGTGAACCTCCCTAAGTCGTTCCACGGTAACGTGCGTGATGGGGGAAGGTCTCCCCGCCCCCATTCGTGGAACTCCGATCAAGGATTTCCACGGTCAGATTGATTTTCGGGCGGATGGTTCCAATCGCCATGCACGCCGTTATTTTTCGAACCGAGCTGGCTCCACGGTCAGGGGGCCTTTTGAACTCAGCCCTGCCTGGCAGGGTGACCGACCCATTTTTCAATGGGATCTTTCCCTTTCGCGTATCCGGAACCCGTCATGCGTCAGGATGGAGGAAAACTGTCAGGATGGGGGAAGAACCCCTTCAGCCTCACCGGTGGAACTCCCTTTGGGACTGCCACCGTAAGGTATGATAATTACCTCTTTTTCTCCCGTTTGCAAGGGAGCGGACCATCGATGCGCTTGTTTTGTTCCTGTTGAGCATGTCATAGTTACCAAAAATCATGAAGGACGGAGAATCCCTTGCTCCCCACCGCGGTTCCTCGTTATTGAAAATACTCGATGGTAATTCTGGGGAGACACGGAAGCACTCTTTCGAGATGGATCAACCGGTCATGTTCTTCATTCAAATCTGGCAACGCATGCGTCTGGATGTCAAGCTGATCGGCTCGACACTGTTGCTGCTGGCCATTCCGACGGTCGTGATGAGCTGGAATGCGGTGATCGCCGAGCAGAGGGCTCTTTCCGAGCGCATCCAGCGTCAGGGGGCTGCCCTGGCCGAAGCTGCCGCCATCTTTTCCATCGAACCGCTTCTCACCCTCGATGACATCGTTCTGGCCAGTTACGTCAAACGGCTCACCCGCACCCAATACGACGTTGGATTCGTGCGTATTCTCGATGCCAATGGACGGGTGATCGCCCAGGCTCCGGATCTCAACACGGTTGATTCGCTCTCTTTGGCTGCCAGCGGCACGGTACGTCTTTTTCGTGTGGATGTGCTCGTCGAGCCCACCGATACCGAACCGATCGGCAAGGTGGAGATCGGCCTTCTGACCCGCAATGCCGATCTGGCCGCCTCATCGCGCATTCGTTCCCTGATTGCCGCGTTTCTGGCCATTTTCATTCTGCTGGGTTTCTCTTTATCACTCCTGCTGAAAAAAATCGTCACAGATCCCATCCGCCGTCTCGACAGACATGCCAAGGCCCTGGGACAAGGGGACCTGGAGACCGTCATCACCCTGCCGGGTAATGATGAAATGGGACGTCTGGC
>JADFZD010000213.1 GCA_015232705.1 Magnetococcales bacterium
TCACGTTCTCTGCGGGGTCGGGAATGCCAAGCGCGTCGAAATGGTCAGGGTATTCGCAGTTGATACGGTTTAGGTAGTTCTCGCCGTCTAGCTCTTTGAGCGGGACGACATCCATCGCTTCGAAGCGGTGGCCTGCACAGAAGGCGACCGTATAGCGTTCGCGGTAGAGCGGAATGCTGTCGAACCGCTCGGGCAGGCTGGGCAAGCCAATAAAGGCGGCATCGAGTTCACCTTCCATCAGCAAACGGACGATGTCCCGCCCGGGGGCATCGGTCAAGTTGACTTCGACCGAAGGGATTTCAAGGCGCAGCCGCTTCATGAAGGACACCAGTCGTACCGGGCCGATGGTGCACATCATGCCCAGCCGGACCGGCGCACGGTCCAGGTTGCGCCAGCCGAATGCCTCGAGGCGGGCAAGTTCGCTGGCGTGGTAGACCGCCTCCATGTGGGGACGCAGCAGCAGGCCGAGGTCCGTGAGGTGGGTCAGGCTGCGCTCGCGGCGGAACAACGCTCCGCCGAACTCGTCCTCCAGCTTCTTGATCGCCTTGGTCAGACTGGGTTGAGTGACACCACACATTTCGGCGGCCCGGGTGAAGTTCCGGCTGTCGCACAGGGCTAGGAAATATCTCGTCTGTTGGATTTCCATGTCAGCCCCCCCCCTTCAAGCGCCAAAGGTGCAACTTAACGCGCTCCGGTATTCTCCGCGTCTATGGAAATCATACCCACCGTGAATTTCACACTGGCTGAGCCAAGTGCCAAAGTTGCGTCGTTGATTGGAACGCCCGCCTCGCGCGGCTCCTCCTGGATGAGGGAAGCACAATGAAGACCTGGAAGCGACTGACTGCGGCCGTGGCGCTTGCTGCCGCCATCATGGGGCCGGCGATGGCCCAGGACAAACCGATGTCCAACGCCATGGGCGCGGACAAGGGCAAGATGGAAAAGCCCATGGCCGACAACAAGGCCATGGACAAGCCGATGGATAAGCCCATGGCGGACAAGAAGATGGACAAGCCGATGTCCGATAAACCCATGGATAAGCCGATGATGGACAAACCCACGGGAAAGTAGAGTGCAAACCATGCGGCAATGGCTGATCGCGGCGGCCGCAGTACTGGCCGCTCAGGCGGCCGAGGCGCAGCAGCGGCCGGCGGTGGTCGAGTTGTTCACCTCGCAAGGGTGCAGTTCGTGCCCGCCGGCCGATGCGCTGCTGGGCGAACTGGTCCAGCGCCGCGACGTCATCGGCCTAGCCTACCACGTCGATTACTGGGACGGCATCGGCTGGAAGGACCGCTACGCGCTGCCGGATTCGACGGCGCGGCAGGCAGGCTACAAACGCCGCCTCGCTTTGCGCAGCCTGTATACGCCCCAGATGGTGATCGATGGCCGCGTCGATGTCGTCGGCTCGGATCGCGCCCAGGTGTTGCGCCTGCTCGGTCCGCGCCGCCCCGTGGTAACGCCACGGGTGGCGAAAGACGGCGGCACAGTGGTCGTCGAATTGCCGCAGGCGGCGGCGCGCCAACCGGCCGACATCGTCGCCATCGCCTATCTCCGACAGTCGGAAACCGCTATTGCGCGCGGTGAGAATGCCGGGCGGCACCTGCGGGAATTCAACCTGGTGCGAGGATGGCGGGTGTTGGGCCAATGGTCCGGCGAGGCCCGGATTTTGGCAATGCCCATCAATGAACTGCCGAGCGACGCCGATGCGGTGGCGGTGCTGGTGCAGGAATCCGACCAGGGCGCCATTCTTGGCGCCGCATCAATGGACTTGCCCCGATGACCAGGATCTTCCATTCCCCGGCGTACATGCGCCCCAATCCCGATCAGGTCGAGCGTACGCTGATCGCCGGCTCACTCCAATCCAACGTGGTTGGCTGGCACCTGTTGCCGGGCCAGCAGATTGACGCCCATGTGCATCCGCAGGGCCAGGATACCTGGGTGGTGCTCGAGGGCGAGGCCGAGTACTTCCTCGGCGGCGGCGTAACCCGACTTATCCGCCGCGGCGACATTGCCGTGGCTGGCGCCGGCGAGCCGCATGGCGCCCGCAACACCGGTGTGGGGCCGTTCGTCTTCATTTCAGTCGTGGCTCCCGCCGATGCCGGTTTCGAGCTCGTCGAGAGCTGATGCCCCGTAGCGGCCCGGTTCTTGCTGCAGCCCCTGCAGCAACTGGTTGGATCTGGCCAAATGTTGATCGATTCGTTCAAACGCCCCATCGACTATTTGCGGCTGTCGCTCACCGACCGCTGTGATCTTCGCTGCGTCTATTGCATGTCCGAGCGCATGCGCTTCGAGCCGCGCGACCGGGTATTGTCGCTGGAGGAGATGGAGCGCGCCTGCGCCGCATTCGTCCGCCTGGGCGTGCGTCGGATCCGGCTGACTGGCGGCGAGCCGCTGGTCCGCCGCAATGCCATGCAACTGATCCGCACCCTGGGGAGCTGGGTCGGTCAGGGGCGGCTGGACGAGGTCACCCTGACCACCAACGGCACCCGATTGCATGAGGCCGCTGGCGAGCTGGCGGCGGCAGGCATTAGGCGTGTCAACCTGTCCCTCGACACGCTCGACCCCGAGCGTTTCACCACGCTGACCCGGCTTGGGCGGCTCGACACCGTCCTTGCCGGCGTGGCGGCGGCCAAAGCGGCTGGGTTGCGCCTGCGCATCAACAGCGTGGCCATGCGCGGGGTGACCGACCATGGCGCCGACGATTTGGTGCGATGGTGCGGCGCGCACGGCTTCGACCTGTGTTTCATTGAACTCATGCCGCTGGGCGAGGGACGTGTCAACCAGGCCGCCCTGCGGCTGCCCCTGGACGAGCTGCGTGACCAATTGGCGCGGCGCTGGACGCTGGCCGACATCGATCACCGCAGCGCCGGCCCCGCACGATACGTGCGCGTCGCCGAGACCGGTGGCCGGCTGGGCTTCATTTCTCCCGAGGGGCATGGGTTCTGCCACGAATGC
>JADFZD010000214.1 GCA_015232705.1 Magnetococcales bacterium
TATTCGCAGCCTTCATGCAAGAGGGCCTCCAGTCCAGAACGAATGTCGAATACTTGTACGAACGGGGCGGTGGCGTATATGCAACAGGCAAACTCAGGGGGAGTGCCTTGATCACAGAACCATTCCACCGCGTGCTTCATAACGGCAATGGTGCCGCAGTGATCATCCGCCAGTGCGGCTGGTCGCATGAAGGGAACGCTGGCACCATGTGCACGGGCCACGGAGGCGATTTCTTCATCGTCGGTAGATACGATCACATCATCAAAAAAACCCGCCGAGCGCGCCGCCGCTATCGACCACGCTATCATCGGCTGACCACAAAAGGGGCGAATGTTCTTGCGCGGAATACGCTTGCTTCCGCCGCGTGCCGGGATTACGGCAATCTTCATGATGTCAACGCCTCGGTAAGTAGCCGCACCACCTTGTCCTGCTCAGCTTCGGTGATCGTTACGTAAAGCGGCAGGCTCATCGCTTCTGCATAATATTGCTCGGCTTGCGGAAAATCACCCAGCTTGAAACCCAGCCGACGGTAATAGGGCTGAGTATGCACTGGGATGTAATGCAGATTCACGCCCACACCCTGAGCGCGCAACATCTGGAACACTTCTGCATACGTTCGGCGAATGCGTTTGCCTTGAATTCGGATCACATAAAGATGAAACGCGGAATGCCCTGCCGGATGTTGCCAAGGACGGATGAGCGGCAGGTCTGCCAGCAATGCATCATAGCGCTTGGCTAACGCATGGCGGCGGCTTACGTACTCATCTAGCCGCGTCATTTGGGACACCCCCAGTGCTGCCTGTATATCGGTCAGACGGTAATTGAAACCGAGATCGATCTGCTGGTAGTACCACGCACCATCCGGGGCATGCGTCATGAGGGCAGGATCCCGCGTGATGCCGTGACTGCGCAGCAGGGTCATCCTGTTGGCCAGTTCGATATCGTTGGTCAACGCCATACCGCCTTCACCTGTAGTAATGATCTTGACAGGGTGGAAACTGAACACGGTAATGTCGCTGTAGCGACCGTTGCCGACAGGCTCGCGCTGGTACTTGCCGCCAATGGCATGCGAGGCGTCTTCGATGATCTTGAAACCATACTTGTGACCGAGCGTCTGAATGGCTTGCATGTCGCATGGCTGGCCACACATGTGTACGGGCACCACGATCTTGGGCAGACGACCTTCCTTCTCTGCCGCGATCAGTTTGTGCTCGAGTGCATTTGGACAAAGGTTGTAGGTGCGCGGGTCAATATCAACGAAATTCACCTCGGCCCCGCAATACAGGGCACAGTTGGCTGAAGCGACAAAGGTGATCGGTGAAGTCCAGAGATGATCACCCGGACCAAGCCCGAGGGCCAAGCAGGCAATGTGCAAGGCTGAGGTGGCGCTATTGACGGCTATGGCGTTCTGGGCGCCACAATAATCGCCTACGATCTGCTCGAAGCGTGGCACCTGAGGGCCTTGTGTCAGAAAATCTAAAGATAAAACTTTGATGACGTTTTCAATATCTTCAGGTGTGACTTCATGCCGGCCATAGGGAATCATATTTTAGACCCGTCCAATTTTTTCATTGTTGGACTCTATCCATGCGCGCAAGGTATCGATGCTCATCCAATCATCATTGTTATCCGATGTATAACTGAAATCACAGACAACTGGTTTTCCATTATTGATACGCACAGGATCCTCACTCCAGTTGTGGATGGCGGGCAAAATCTTGTAGTGACCTTCATATTCATATGTATGAGGAGCATCCTCTGGACTGATCATCTGCTCATGAAGTTTTTCACCTGGACGGATGCCGATGATCTCATGCTGCGCTTCCGGGTCAACTGCGCGGGCGATGTCGGTAACCTTCATGGAAGGAATTTTTTTCACATAGATTTCGCCACCAACCATGTCATCGAAGGCGTGCCAAACGAGTTCGACGCCCTGCTCAAGTGTAATCATGAAACGGGTCATGCGGACATCTGTAATCGGCAATGCCCCTTTATTTGGCTGCGCGATGAAGAACGGGATAACCGACCCGCGAGACCCCATGACATTGCCGTAACGAACCACGGCAAAGCGTGTATTTTGAGTGCCGCTGTATGAATTTCCGGCAATGAACAACTTGTCGGCAGCCAGCTTGGTGGCACCATACAAGTTGGCTGGGCTGCTGGCCTTATCGGTGGACAACGCAACCACTCTCTTGACTCCCTGGTCGATGCAGGCATCAATAAGGTTCATGGCGCCATTGATATTGGTTTTAACGCACTCAAAAGGGTTGTATTCGGCGATGGGAACGATTTTTGTTGCCGCAGCGTGGACAACGAAATCAATGCCATGCAGGGCACGATGCAAGCGTTCCTTGTCACGCACGTCACCTATAAAAAACCGAACACGTTCATCCGCCACATAGTGTTTGGCCATCTCCCATTGTTTCATCTCATCACGTGAAAAAATTACCAATTTTCTTGGGTTGAATCGGGACAGGGTCATTGGCACGAAAGTATTTCCGAAAGATCCCGTACCACCAGTGATAAGTATAGATGAATTTGCCAGCATTGCTTCAGCCCTCAGATGCCAAATTGTTCTCTAAAATCCGCTAACGGAGCATGGCGGAAATTCGGTACCCTCCTTCAGACTGCAAGGGGTCTGCCCTGGTTAAGTCCAACGGAACGGTTTCGACATCACCTTGTTAAAATACGCGATGAACGATGTGAATCTTTCCTCGGATTGTCTTGAGAAAGGAAATTTTTCCGTCGCATCACTTTACGCACAAGAATCGAGAACCACATCTCGATTTAGTTGAGCTTATAATGAGTGGTTCGGCGTAAAAAGACATAAAATTCTAGTAGCTTGGACGGAAGGTGTCAATGAAAATGAGACACTGATGGCAAAAAAAAAATAGCGAAGCCTCCATTACTGCTCTGGTCCATCATTCTTCAGC
>JADFZD010000215.1 GCA_015232705.1 Magnetococcales bacterium
CCTGATTCCCCTGGATCGGCAGGATCAACACGAAGGTATCTGGATCGATCCCGCCGCCCGAAAAAAGCAAACGTCCGGCCAGGGCGATCGGCAGGACGAAGAGGTTGAAGGCCAAAAGGTAAAGCGGAAACAGCCAGGAGGCCTGCCGGATGTGGGCCGGATTGACATTCTCCACCACCAGAACCTGAAACTGCCGTGGCAGAAACATCACCGCGAGCATGGCGATCAGGGTCATCGAAAACCAGGCCGCATAGCCACCAGGCATGGCCTCGAAAGTCATGAGGCGTCGCAAGGAGGGGTCGGCCATGGCCTTGCCGAACAGATCTCCAAAGCCGTCGAACAGTCCGAAGGTGACGAACAGGCCAACGAACAGGAAAGCTCCCAGCTTGACGATCGACTCGAAGGCAATGGCCGTGACCATCCCTTCGTGACGTTCGCTGGCATCCAGATGACGGGTGCCAAAGAGAATGGAAAAAAGCGCAAGGATCATGGCCACATAAAGCGCGGTATCACCCCACGGTTTGGAGGGACCATTCACGCCCATGAAGTCATCCAGGTGATGGACCAGCACATCCAGACTGACCGCCACGGCCTTGAGCTGCAAGGCGATGTAAGGAAGAACGCCGATCACCACGAACAGAGTCACCATGCCGCCGAGCATGGGGCTCTTGCCAAAGCGCGAGGCGATGAAATCCGCGATGGAGGTGATATGATTGGCCTTGGAAATGGCAATGATCTTGGTGAGCAGCAGCCACCAGAGGGCGGCCATGATCGTCGGACCGATGAAGATCGGCAAAAAGCCGATACCGGTCTCCGCAGCACGTCCGACGCTGCCGTAATAGGTCCAGGAGGTGCAATAGACAGCGATCGAGAGGGTGTAGATGGTCGGATTGTTGACCAGGGAGCGACCACGGGCGGACTGACGATCGGCGTGGTAGGCCACCGCGAACAAAATCCCCAGATAGGTGATCGAGACCAGAGGGACGATCCACTGCCAGGACATCTTGCTCAGACCTTCTCGCCAGACTGACGGCGCATGATCAGAGCGATCAGCACCACAAAGCTCAACCAGAACAGGAACAGATACATCCACAGCGCCGGCACGCCGAACACCATCCGCTCCTGGCTGAACAGGGCGATCAGGGGATAGTTGATCGCCAGAAAACCAAGGACGGCCAGCACCACCAAACGCTCCTTGCGTCGTTTCATCACCGGCATGTCAATAGTTGGCCTCCGCCTGCTGACGACGAATCCGCACCATGCTGTCCGAGGCCTGCATGGCCAAACCCAATGACGAGACTCCCTTGGCCTTCAACAACTCCAAAAGTCTCAAAAACACATCCGCCGTGACCGTGGCATCTCCCATGGCGGTGTGACGCAGATGACTCTGCACATCGACACCCAACCGGTCGGCAATGGCATCGAGGGTGTGATCGGTCACCTCGTCGTGCAGATAGACCGACAACAACAGGGTATCCAGGATCGGATTGTCGAACCGTACCTTGCAAATCTCCTCCTTGAGTTGCAAAAACCGCATATCAAACGCGGCATTATGAGCCACAAGCACGGCATCACCGACAAATGCCTTGAATTGCGGCAACACCTCCTCGATGGTCGGCTTGTCACGGACATCTGCATCGGTAATGCCATGCACCCGGGTCGATTCCGACGGAATCGGACGGCGCGGATTCACCAACCGCTCGAACCGCTCGCCATACAACACCCGGCCGTTGACAATGCGCACCCCGGCCACGGAGATGATTTCATCCCCCTTGGAGGGTTGCAAACCGGTGGTCTCGGTATCGAACACCACATAACTCAGATTGGCGAGCGGCATCGCCAGGCGGGCACCCAGCGACTTGAAACCGTTCATCAACGAAAAATCATAGAACTCCGGACGCTCGGAGACCTCCACGACAGGGAATTGCCACTGGCGCGCCGAGGGCGCCACCGGCAGACGCAACATGGCATGCCCCGGACGACGATGCGCCTGACTCCAGATCTCGCAACCATGTCGCTCCAGGATCTCCTCCAGACGCATCACTGCCCCGCCATCCTCCAGTTTCTCGGCGTGCCACGATTCGACCATGCGCGCTGAGATCAACGTCCCAGGCCAGATCAGATCCAGATAGATCCGATGGTTGCCCATCAACGCCTCGATCTCGATTTCGACCGGACCCGCATGATAGCGAATTTTGGCCAGCATGCTCTCCAGAGCCAACAGCAAAGCCGGCGCGTCCGCCTGAATCCACAACGCCTCGCCCAACGCTCGCACCGTCATGCCGTGATGCCGTTCCATGCGCCGGTTCAACGCATCGATCAGATCCGAGGTCAAAACATCGTTCAATACCCAGTGCTCGGCAGCCAGTGAATCCGCCTCGGTGGCGATGCCATCCAGACGCACGGAGAGTTCCGCCACCTCGTCATACATCACCCGCACGAACTTTTCGCGCTCCTGATGATCCATGTCGTCGTGATCCATCAAGGTTTCGGCGGCAGCACGCAGATTGGCCACCGGTCCACGAATGTTCTCCAGGGCGTGTCGAATCAACCGGTCGCTGCGCCGCAGACCCGATACCCGTCGGGTCGCCTCCTCGAAGGTAAGCAGATAGTAGTTCTGATCCTGACGATGACAGGGAAACAGACTCATGGCGCAATCAAGCATCACATCTTCATGCAGCGCCGCACAGAAAAAACGGGCATCCCCCTTGTCCGCACACCCCTCCGGCGAGGCGTGACAACGGTTGAGAAACTCCATGGTGGTTTCCAACGGCATGCGCGCGCACAACTCGTACAACGAGCGCCCCAACCCGAGCGCATCCTGGCGATTGCGAAACAGGTTCTGCGCAGCCAGATTGTACAGCACGATCCCGGCCTCGGCATTGATGACGATCAGCCCCACATTCAAATGCTTGATCACCT
>JADFZD010000216.1 GCA_015232705.1 Magnetococcales bacterium
GTGGTCAGGGAGCGCACCTGCGTGGTGGTCAAGACAGCCATCGCCACGGTATTCAGACCACCCATCTGGGAGCTGCTCATGGAGCCGAGGGTGGTGGTCGAGAGAATTCCCACCTGCGTGGTGGAGAGCGCCGCCAGCTGGGTCGATTTCACCCCGCTCATCTGCGTGGTGGAGAGCGCGTTGATCTGCGTGGTGGTCAATCCACCGACCTGGGTCACTGTGATCACGCCGATCTGGGTGGTGGAGAGAATCCCCATCTGCGTGGTGGTGAGGGTCCGAATTTCGGTGGTGGTCAGCGCACCGATCAAAGCGGAGCTCAGAGATACGAGCTGCGTGGTACTCAGATTGCCAACCTGCGTGGTGGTAAGCCCGCTTACCTGGGTGGTCTTGAGGCCAGTCAGCTGCGTGGTGCTCAGTACCGCGATGCGGGTGGTGTTGATCACACCGAGTTGCGTCACCGTCAAGGCCCCGATTTGGGTGCTCTTGAGACCGCTCACCTGGGTGGTGGTCAGAGCCGCCACAATGGTGGTGGTGAGTGCGGGAATCTTGGTCGAGCTGAGCGCGCCTGCCTGAGCGGAGCTGATCACCGACACCTGGGTCGTGCTCAAAATTCCCAGCTGAGTGACAGTCAACCCGCCGATCTGAGCTGTGTTGAGGGCAGCGATATTGGTGGTCTTGAGGAAGCTCACCTGCGTGGTGGTCAGGTAGCTCAGCTCTGTCGCGGAGAGTAGGGCCAGGGAGGTGGTGGTCAGATTGCTGATCTGAGTGGTGGACAACATCTGGATGATGGTCGATGTGGCAGCCATGTTCTATTAAACTCCTCTTTGAGCGTCTCCGCGGCAACCGAAATCTGTGAGCACCATGCCGCAATCAGGCGCAACAGAAAAAAATCTTATATGGGTAACAAAAAAAGAGTATTTCAGGAAACACAAGGCGTAATTTCTTGACGCAATACCACAGATTTGACAGCACGGTCAATTGAAATCCATCTTAGACCACCTGCGAGCGTCAGGAATCCGGCATTTCACGACAACCTTTCACAGCGAGATTGACACCTCGGGCACACCCTGCGTGCGCCATCTTGGATGAAAAGAAGAGTCCACAATTCGTGGTATCGGCACTCTGGCTTCAGACTTGACCCTTTTTTTCACGAATTTCACGATTCCAGCGATTTTAAACTTACTATAAACGAAAAGCAAGTTTCATTCCAGGCATAAAATACGCTGGAATTTTCAATTTTCACCCCTTTTCACCCACTCAGGATGAACCTTTTTGCCGCGACCGTACCTCGGAGCCAAGTGCCATCCGCAAAATTTGCCCATCGTCTAGCGTTCCTTGAGACTCTCGTCCATCATGCTCGTAAAGGTATATAGAAAATAGGAGATCAACCGTCTGGAGCCCACCTTGATGTCTGCGGTCAGGGTCATGCCACGAATCAAACGCGCCCCTTCCGGCAGATGTTCCAGATCGGTCTTGGTCAACTTCACCCGACCCACATGAAACGCACCGCCGGCACTGCGCGTTGCATTCCCCTGTCCGTCTCCGGCAAGCGTCTGAAAGGATTCTTGACTCACGAATTGCAGCTTGCCTTCCAACACGCCGTGACGTTGATACGGAAAGGCATGCACCTTGATCACCACCCGGTCGTCGGTACGCACATAACCCACGTCGATGGAGTCGAGCATGATCTCCGCGATGAACACCGCATCGGCTGGAACGATGGTGATCAGCAGCTCCGCCGGATTCAGGACCGATCCGGTGGCACGTTTGGCCACATCCAGCACCACGCCATCCACCGGCGAGGTCATGACCTCCATCTCGCTCATGCGCCGCGCCTTGATCACCTGCTCATTGAGCTTGGTCAGCTCGGAGCGCGATGCAATCAGCTGATCCAACAGCTGACGGGTCCACTCCTCCACGAAGGTTTGTCGCTCCGCCTTCTTGGAGGCCAGATTGTGGCGCAGTTGAATCAACCGATTGGCAGACTCCTGATGGGACTGCTCGGTGCGCACCCGCGCCACCTTGGAATCCTGATACTGCAACTGACTGCCTGTCCCGCTCTTTTGCAGGGTGTCGCGCATTCCCTCCACATCCTTGTAGATCTTGAGCAGCGTGGTCAGATAGCCACGCTCATCCTCGGTGGATTGAAAGGCGGTCTGGATCCGCTCGATCTCCTCGTCGAACATCGACAGTCGCGACCTGTACTCGGCCTGGCGCTGTCCGAACAGGGCGTACTCCAACCGCTCGTCGGCGTTCGGGGAGGTACCGATCTCAAAGGGGCTGGTGTTGATTTCATGCTCAAGCCGCCGTATCCGTGCCTGGGTCGCCTGCTGCTGCGCCAGGATCGACGAGAGATCGGCATGGGCAAAGGTGGCATCGAAAGTGGCCAGGATCTGACCCTTGGTCACGTGATCTCCGGCCTTGACCTTCATCTCGCGAATGATCGCCCGATCCATAGGTTGCAGCTGCAACGGCGGGGCATCGGTGGTCAGGCGACCCGTGCCCATCACCGTCATGTCCACCTGCACCACGGAGGCGATCAGCAGTGCCAGGGACAGCAGTCCAATCATCAGATAAAAGACCGACATCAGCAAAAACGACGGATTCTCCGCGATGATGACATCAATCCCCACTTGAAAGGGGATGGCATCCGGAACCACGCGACCGGATCCACCCTCGAAGAGGTGGGTCCAGGCACGTTTCAAAGGCGCGAAGGGATGGAATTTCCTGCTCGCGCGTGGTGATCCGCTCACCTCGTTCGACCCGGTCTCGGGTGTTTGATCCGCGTTGGTCATCCTTATTGATTCCTTGCCAATCGACACGCACTCGCGATCATCGCTTTATGGCCGTTTTGCGTTTGCCAAACTGCCTGAGCTGGTCATGGATGGCCTGCCCAATGTGACAGACAATGGGAGCG
>JADFZD010000217.1 GCA_015232705.1 Magnetococcales bacterium
GTTCCTTCTGGGCTTCGTGTACCACGGCACTGGCGCGCACCCCGAGTCCGGAGAGTTGGTGCATGGCATCCATGCGCTGAGCGAGATCACGCTTCTCCAGGACAGTACTCACGCCAAAGCCGGTCATGCCGAGCATCGGCAAAAACAGCATGATCAGGATTTTGGCACGCAACTGGATGCTGCTGAAAATGGACATGCGAGCGGGCCCCCCCTCGATGAGATGTGACATGTGATTGTCTGTTCACATTCTTTTGTGAACGGGTTGGTTTTATGCGACGTAATGATTATATCGTAATGAGAATAGCTAACTTTCGTTTCATGGTCAACCGTTTCCGTGGAACGCCCTTTGAAGTTCCATAAAAATGAAGGATGAGGGATCGTGCCGATCAGGGCGGTTTGTTCCGTGAGCGAGCAATTGAGCTTCCGGTGAGATGGGGGTAACATCGCGCACATGGCGGGGAGGATCCGCTTTTTTTTGCGTTGGAACCGATTCAGGAGAGAAGTCACGATGGAAGGTGTGTCGTCAAGACTGTGCCGGGCCGATTGGTTTTATCCAGCGCGAGATCCCATGGAACTTTTACCCCGTTGGGAGTATCACCTGCATTCAGACTTCTCGGATGGCGCCTCTTCTGTGGCCGAGGGGATCGCCGTGGCGCGCGCGCGGGGAATCAAGCGGCTGATTTTCACGGAACACACCGAACCGGAACTGGTCGATGGACCGGACTGGTTCTTTCGGTACGCCGATACCGTGCGCGCGTCGCGTGGTGCGGTTGCCGGGCAGATGGAGGTGATTCTCGGGCTGGAGGTGCCACTGGTGGATTTCGACGGGCGGCTTTTGGCCGACGCGACCATGCTTGCCGAGGCAGAGTTCATTCTGGGCGCGGTGCACGGCTATCCGGGCTTCGGCTGGAACTTTTCCGGCCTCGATCCGGCTTTGGCCATCGAGTTGGAGTTCAAGGGGTTGATGACGCTTGTTGAACATCCGTTGGTGGATGCCATCGCGCATCCGGGAGGGGTGTGCGAAAAATATGTCACGCCGTTTCCATTGGAGTTGTTCGAACGGGTAGTGGTGCGTGCCGCGCAGTTTGGCAAGGCCATCGAATTGAATCCGGCCTATCACGAACCCATGGCGCCTTATCTTGATATTTGTCGAAGACACAATGTGCTGCTCTCTCCCGGGTCCAATGCCCACCATCCCGATCAAATCGGTCTGGCCTGGCAGGTGTTGCGGGGGATGTGAGTGCGGCGTCTTGCGTGACCGCGTTTTTCACGTCATGAGGGTCATGCCTCCATCGATACCCCATGCCTGTTTTCTTGTCATCTCATTTTTTGTCAGGTGTTGAAAAATCATGAAATTTGCCGCCATTGACATCGGCTCCAACGCCGTTCGACTGTTGATTTCCAATGTTTATGACGTGGGTGCGATCCTGCCGGTGGTTCATAAGGCCGATCTGTATCGCATTCCGGTACGACTCGGACAGGATGCCTTTCAGCGGGGTCGCATCTCCCCGGAACTCGCCGACCGGCTTGTGCATGCCATGACCGCCTATCACCACATCATATGCGCGGTCGAGCCCCAGGATTACCTGGCCTGTGCCACCTCGGCGCTTCGTTCGGTGGAGAATGGTGAGGAGATCGTGGCGCGGATTCGCGATGAGGCCGGGATTCGGTTGGAGATCATCGATGGGGCTCGCGAGGCTGAGTTGATCGCCCTGAACCGCCTGGAGGGTCGCTTCGACGCCGGGAACTATCTTTGCATCGACGTGGGAGGCGGCAGCACCGAGTTGGTTCTTCTGGAGAACAATCAGACCCGCGCCAGTCGCTCGTTCAACATCGGTACCGTGCGTCTGAAAGAGGGAATGGTGTCGCGCGCCACCTGGCGAGACATGGAAACCTGGGTGCGGGAACAGTGTCAAGGGTTGCATGATCTGCGCGCCATCGGCAGCGGTGGCAACATCAATGCCCTTTTCAAGATGACCCGACAGAAGTCCGATCATCCCCTGTCACGTTACAAATTGCTGGAACTGCACCGTGATCTGGCGCGGATGGATCAGCAGCGGCGCGAGATTCAATTGGGACTCAAACCGGATCGCGCCGATGTCATCGTGCCGGCCAGCGAAATTTTTCTCAAGGTGACTGGATGGGCCGGCATCGAACGGATTCTGGTGCCTCAGATCGGTTTGGCGGACGGGATGATTCATGCCCTTTATCGTCGCTGGAAGGCCAGTCAAACGGTGGATTGAGTCAAATCAAGAAAAGCTGGAAAATTCACTTGACAAGAGGCGCTCGGAACAAGGAACATTTTTAATATATAATCTTGTCCGAATCGATTGAAATCGATTTGTCGGACTTTTATCTATCAGGGAGATCAGTCATGGAGTTCGGCCAAGGGATGGGGGGCAGAACGCCCGGTTTCGGCAAGTTGCGATTCTGGATCATCTTTGCGGGCGGCATTGCCGTCGGCGTGATCGGATTCCTGGGATTTCATTTCACCATCATGGATGGCTACACCAACAGCCTGGAACTTTGCACCTCCTGTCACGAGATGGATGGGGTGTATCAGGAGTACCAGAAGAGCATCCATTACAAGAATCCCTCCGGCGTGCGGGTGGTCTGCTCCAGCTGTCATGTGCCGCATGGCAAGGGGGTGAGCGACTATTTCGACAAGTTCCTCGACAAGACCCTGGTCGGCGGGCGTCATCTTTTCCATCACGTGGTGGGCACCTATCCAGACAAAGAATCTTTTGAGCGGTCCCGGTATCGTTTGGCGCAGCAGGTGTTGGAAAATATGCGGCAGCGCGATTCCAAAGAGTGTCGGCAGTGTCACAGCTATGAATCCATGCTGTTTGCCCGGCAGGACCGTTCTGCAGCCAGTAAGCATGAACGGATGATGAAAGAGGGGAACAAGAC
>JADFZD010000218.1 GCA_015232705.1 Magnetococcales bacterium
CGGGTTGACATCGCAAGCCAAACAGATTCACAAATTTCTCGAAATCTTCAAACCTTTCATGACCATTGCTAAATGAATGAACAAGCATTACTGAATGAGGCGCATTAAAACGTCGCGCCTCAATGACTGCCGAAGCTGTTCTGTGTAGCAATTGGTAACGAATTTCTCCAGGTAACGGTTGAGACAACCCCAAAGTTGAACAAAGAAAATCCAAACGTTCTAATTTTCCAGGAGAAGGATTAACGCCTAGCCATTCATTCATGGTCGGTCCAAATGACTCCGAAACCTTTCCTTCGACAGTCATTGAAACAAGTTCAGATGAACGCAGACCCAACACCCAAACATCGTTTTGAGAGGCCTTTTTCCCGCCAGGCAGCGGCACCTTATGCTCTGGGACAGCCAACAGCATCTCCATGCTGGATAACAATGGCGAAGTCGACAAAGTTTGCTGCACATCCTTCGGAAATCCGTCCTTGGCATTTTCCCAGCAATAGGCAAGAGAACGTGCTGAATATCCTCTACGCCAATGATGTTCGGCAGCCAGGAATTGCTTCCACTGCTCAGGGCCTTCAGATGGTTGCAACAAGCGCAAATCAGCATCTCGGATAAAAATTTTCTTCACAACATCAGGAAACAAGGTTTGCGACACATTCCAATTTTTTTCTTTTGAAGATGGCATAAGAATAATACTTCTGACAGTTGTTTCATTAATATCGATGTATTGTTCATTTTCTGTATTGCCTATAGACAAGAGCCTTTCTTCTTTTACGCCACAATGTGAATTTTTATTATTGCCATGATGATCTATTGCTGGCAAATGTTTCTCATTGTATTCAAGAGCCCCCCGAAAGAACCCCGCGTGTGTCTCAAGCCTGCTGACCGTCTGACGAGTCGGGTTGGACGGATTTTTTGCCATGGGAGCGCGTCAGGGGCTAAATGGGCCGATTTTTACCTCCAGACGAAGGGATTTCGCCCTTTTATGCCGTTATTTCGACCAATTTCGGCTGATCTTCCGTCAGTCGGGCGCAACTGTAGCGTATGAAGCGTTTGACGTTGCAGGCCAGAACCTTCATTGTTGCCGCGAAGGTGACGCGAAAGAGTCCCCGCGTCCATACCTTGCCAAAACCATGAGCAGTTTTCAGTTCCGCATTGGCCGATTCGATGCCGCTGCGAATGGCATACGCCTTTTTGAACGGTTCGCTCTCCTCCCGCGCCCGACTGTATGCCGTGGCGATATCCCGGGGATGAACCCGCAACCGTCCGCCCTGCCGTCCCGCCGGACAATCATCCACCAAAGGACAAGCGGCGCAACGCGCTGGATCGAACTGCAAATTGCGCGTCATTTGATCTTTACCGAGTCGGCTGCGAATCGGTGCTGCCCCTTCGGGACAGGATACGACTCGAAACTTCTTCAGATCCAACTCAAAATGGCCCAGCCCGATCCCGTTTGGATCCCCTTTGCCGGGCGTCGGTGCCATCAGATCCACGCCCCGTTCCGCCGCTGCAAGCAGATTGTCACCGCTGTTATAGGCCGTATCGGCGAACATCTGCTCCGGCGCAATCTCCCTCTTCTCCAGGTCGTCCAGAGCAGGAAGAAGCGCGTGCTGATCACTCCTGTGCGCCGGTTCCACCTCCACATGAGTAATGACCTGGATCGGATTGTCCGACGCACAGGTTTCGCTTAACTGCGCTTGATAGCCCACACCCTTGTAACCATCGTAGCTGGCGTCCGGGTCGAACGGGCTTTGCAGACTGTCAGAGGCGATCTCCTTGCCTTCCTTCAGAATCACCGCATCCTCATCGCCCTCAACACGACACTGTTCAGCCAACAGACGCTCCAACAAACGAAACTCTGGAAGTCCCGCCACAGCGTCATCCTGGCGAAACCTCATCACCAAAAACCACAAGTCCGTCGCCGTCGTCTCCAGACGACGCCGACCCTCGCTGGATCTGGCGTCCGCAAACCGACCATTTCGCTTGCCGTAACGCTGGCGCATCTCCTCGGACAACGCCGCGTGCTTCTCTGGGGAATTTTTGTCCAACGCTCCCAGAAAATGCTCCAGAGTCTGCACGAACAGTCCCAGTCGCGTCAGGTTGGCCATGTTGGACCGAAAATGGGTCGAGTCATGTCGCTGCTGACCCGTGTTCAGTCCGAGGGCTTTAATGATCCGATCCGTCACATCCTTGAAGGTAGCCCCAACCGCCTCCGATCCCACCACGCGCGCCCGGAAATATTCCAGAGTGCGCAACGCCATACCTGTCTCCTCAGGGGTGACACCGAGCGCATAGTGATACCGCAGATCGAATCGGAACGACGCCATCAATGCCTCGTCAGTCAGATCGAACATCTCCTTCAGCACTGACAACGAGACCAGAATCGCCACCGGTGTATTGGGACGCCCCAGACTGGCATGATACAAACCGGCAAACGCGCTCTCTGGGATCATCTTCAGCACCTGCGTGCGGAAAATATGCGGCCAACTCCGCTCCAACTCCTCACGATGCCCAACAGGCATCCAGAAATGAGCCTCATCCATACTGATCTGATGGTCCATCGGTCGAAACATTGCGCATTCATCCTTATGAATTGATTGGCGATTCATGAGGAGATGATACCATACTCACCCTGTGAACGCATGGGTTGACGATACCTCAACAACGACTTTTTGCGGGAGGCTCAGTCAAGCGATCTCTTTTGGAGGAAGAGGACGTCATTGATGATAATGGAATGCCAGTTACATTTTTCCTCCCATCCTCTATTGCATGGACCGTGGCGAATGTAGAACGCCTACGTCACAATGCGGTTTTCTTCGGAGTGGAACGTGCTTTTGGTTCGGTTCTGGAGTGGTTCCCCACCCTGCCTGTAACACTTATGCAAGAGAATGACTGGCTTT